>NZ_JBSXNI010000041.1:0-139462 GCF_056857555.1 Acinetobacter sp. L-24
ATCAAAAAAAAGCGATAAAAATAAAGAAGCATGGACGACTCTCAATGAGTTTATTTCGCTATGGTTTAGACTATGTTCAAATGGCGATTCAGCGTTTAATTGGTTTTGGGAAAAAAGAAGAGTTTAAGGAAATTTTGGCAATTTTAAGAAAGCAGAATCCTGATAGGATAAGGGTTCTGTGAAATTTGTCGTGTACAGAGGTTCATTTTATAAACCTTTCAATAGTTTTGTAGCTCTTTATACATTTGATACCGCGTATAGCAGATATATAACACGGCGATGTTAATAGAGATTGCATGAAGAATGATGATCAGGTTGGCACCCGATAATTCATCATATAAGGGCGAATAAAACGCATAAACGACTGAGAGTTCAGACATTAAAATCCAAAAAAAGCGGATAGAGGGGATATATCTAAAAGCTTCACTTTTTGCTTAATTTGTTTTTGCTGACTCATATTTCTCACCATTAGATTACAGCCATTAATATTGATTAATGATTTCATCCATCACATAAATTGAGTAGTTGTACTGGTCTAAGCGATATTTGCTTTCTTCAGTATGTTCACTGGCCAATGCTTGTAGTTGAGTTTCGTTCATGGAAGAAGCATAGCGGTTACGGATTGATTTAAGCTGGCTCAATTCTAAACGTCCAGTACTCTTGGTCAGATTGCTGACAGTTGTGAATAGATCCTGGTCATATTCTTGCAATTCACCATACAGCCAAGCAAGGTGTTCTGCATTGATGTATGGGTTATTTTTTTCATAGTAGTTTTTCAGTTTGAATAAACTCAAACCACATATGAACACAGCAACCATAAGGCTAATGACAAGCCCCTCACCGAGTTTAAGTAGGTATAGGAATATAAAGATACTAATCACGCCAATGGCAATAGAGATATATCGCATGGTTTGATTTTGGAACATTTCTAACATGGGCATTACTCACTTTTTGTAATGTTGTTTTGATAAAGATGGTCTATTTGAGCGATGGCAAGTTTCATGCGTTCCGTGGTGCAAGTCAGGTCGTCATCAAAACGATGGTTGAATTCAACAATCCCCTGTTCTTCCATGTCTTGCATTTCACGCTTAGCATTACTTAAGCCTTTTTCTATACCAACCAGATTCAAGTTAAAGAAGTCTTCTAGTAGCTTTTCACTCTCAATGATTTGTTTGAGCTCAGTAACATAGACTTCAGTTTTCTTTTTGCTGATTTCCGCAGCCATCGCATAACGAAAGTTGCCGTTTACAACAACAGTTTTGAGATCTGGTGAATATTCGTTGTATTCACTTGGAATTCGACTAACGGACTGGACGGCGTGACTCCAGCCATACTTCTGAAAATATTCAATTCCCGTCATGGTATATACCTACGATTGTTCTTTTTTAAGTTCAATAACAGCCAATAACGCTTTGTTTTGGCGTTCCAATTCATATTGTTTTTGACGGTCTACATTTTGGCGATCGAAAAGTTCTCTAATCTGCTGTTTGTAGTGGTTGTCATAGTACGAATAGGCTTTACGTTCTGCTTTTCTACGTGCAATGCGAACTTTGGGATGCCAGTTGAATTCTTTGTCGTCTGCATAACCCCTCATGAACTCAACCAGTTTGCTATCACCACGCATTTTACAAACCTTAATGAAGCCCATTTCTAAAACTGTAATTGGCGCACGGCGCGGATCTCCAAACTCCCAACGCCGTTTAATCCCAAAGCCACACATCTCTATTTGAACCGTAATCATGGTTTAACCTTTATCAAATGTTTGAGCTTCTGGATCTTCGACATTAAATCTGGACCATCACTTTCATGGTAAACAAGGTGTTCATTAACGAATGTGATAAAAGCATCCAATTCAGTTTGAATCGTTGCCAATTGATTGCGTAACCACTGGCATGTGGCTTCATCTTGTTTTATCGCCGTTTCAAGCAATCCTCTCGCATGTTCATAGGCATTTGCCTCACCTTGCGCCACCATATCTGCAGATGATTTCCAATCGCCCCATTTCTTATTCCAAAAGTCATCGAGCAACTGCAGTAATTTTTCCACTTCCAATTGGTCATCGCTGATGGCTGGTGTTTGCATTTGATAGATAGATTTTTTAGTTTCTACTTCACTTTGCATCCAACCATCACGAAAAGCTTCCCATTTCGCCTGATGCACCCAAGAAGAATAATTGCCACTGGCCAACAGACTACCGACCACGCCGTATCTATTTTCAAAAGCGCTACGAGCTTCAATTTCTGAAGCAATGTTTTCATTAGTATTTTGCGTATCAATCATGCTGACTATCCCCATGAAGCAAAGGCACTTGTAATGAGATTTTTGTTTCCTTCATCTCATGAAGTTTTTGAATCGCACGTTCTGGATCTATCACCCATGCATCAAAGAGAAGTTGAGTGACAAAAGAAAACTTCTCACCAACTTTGCGGAACGGTGCGCCGTGGCTATTCAGGAATTGTTCAAACACAAGATATTGCTGTTCGATGGCCTGGTTAAGTTCAAACAGGTCAATACAGCCCTCTAGTAAGTTGTACTCACCTGAAGCATTCGGCATAAACATCCATTTACGCTCATGGGTTAAGCCATCTACATGTAGGTAGGCATGTTTGTTGAGACTAGTCCACTCAGGTTTCATCATGACGTAGGTGTTGTACTCGTCATCTTCAAGATAGTTGTAGTGGGTAGCATCAACGGGTTTCTTTGCTAAAACAGAAATGGCCTGTTCAAGTGTCAGACCGAGAATGAGTGCATGTGGTGTAGTTGATGATTGGTGATCCATATTCCCTACCCCTTAGATTGTCGGGCTAGTCGGTTTAGGACCACTCAAACAAACTTCGTTTTGAACGTGATTGTAGATCTCAGCCAAGTGAGGGCGTGTGCTAAAAAATTGATCTTTTGATGTATCAGAGAGGTTAGCACTCATGATGGTGAGTAGTGCTTCATTTTTGAATTGCGCTTGAACCGCCGTCTTTAATGCACCATTCAATGAAGCATGCAGATTGTTGAATAGCGAAATAACACGGGCATTCTGATCATTCTTTTTGAAGAAGATAAAATTAACTTCACGTTCACGGAAAAACACCAGCTGATATTCAAGCCCTGATTCTGATAAATCATTCCCCATATCAATCAATGCATCATCTGGTACGGCGAACGCAGCGTATTTTGAATCAAAGTTTTGAAGTGCTTTATTTGAGATTAGATTCAAACTTACTTTGCCTTGAATCGGCACACATTGGCTCAGTTTCTTAGCCAAGTAATGTGCAGCAGCCATGTGATGTGATCCACCAGCATTTTGAACAAAAATCTTAGGACTCCAGCCATAGATAAAAAATTGATCAGTGGTTGTATCTGGAGAGTTCAATAAACGGATTTCTGGCCATAACAACATTCGATCTAAATTTTCCATACTCACATCACTAATGTAATCAGGGCATGCGTTTTTTACAAAATCATCAATGCTACGGTACTGGCTTAAATCCGACTTGGAATTTGAGAAGCCCCCAATTTCAGATAGGTCAAGTAAGCATGGTGTTTCAAGATGAATGATTTCTGCAAAAATCGGGTTAAATACTTCAGCCAATTCTTCAGCAAAGGTAGAGATGTAGAACGGCTTATGATTTTGCGTATCTTGACCAAGGTAGCTGATGGAATCGTTATCTTTGGCATGTGGATTCAAAACAATGTTTTTGCCTGGTACAAAATTAGTAGGAGATATACCAGTCATACAAAGAGAATCTTTGATTTGATGAAAAGGGAAAACATCGGTCATGGCGATGCTGTCAGAATTGACTAAACGGGTATCAATAAAGGGTTTTAACTTGAGATTCTTATAAAGCTTATGTTTTGCTGAAAATACCGAAAGTAAAGTGTCTAACATTTTAAGCACTCCATTGATTAATGCTTTTTTAAAACTAATAAAGATATATTAATACAGAAAGTGCTTATAAGTATTTTTTTGGAAAATTAATTTAAGAATTGCGGTTGAGGGGTATTAGTGGCAAGTGGTTGTACGGCGTTGTTATCGACAGACTTTGAGTACTGTTGCACTTCAACAATTCGCACACCTTTAACGTGTAAACGTGTTTTATAGTCAGTCATTCCAAGTGTTTGTAAGTCGTTTAGCTGTTCTTTAGTCATTGCCTATATCCTGTATATTGGATGTAATTAAAGGGCAATTTAATTGATGTATTAAGGATTGTAAAGGGTAAAACACAGTTTATTAAACTTTTTATGAAATGGTATATACCGACTAAGCCTAAAACAAAACAAGGTTTTAAGAAGTGGTTTAGTTATGTTTAAGAATACGCACGTTAAAGCCAAGTTATTATATTAAAATACATCTAAACTAGGGTTAAAACCAAACTGGATGCCAATATGTATTCAAACATTGAAACTTACGCCGTGGACCTATCCAATGTACCTAAAGCTATCTCTTGCTTGAATATGTATGACTTTCAAACGTTAGCACTAGGACCAACCTTTTACCCCGATTTACACTTGCAGATCGCCACATTCCATATACGGCGTTATTGGTTGCATTTGATGTGAATGCGTCTGAAAAGTTTCGCTTACTCGAAATGATAGTGCCTGAAGCCATTCCGCTGTCGCAGTTGTTGTTATTGGCCATATTCAATGAAACGCCGTATAAGAGCGAATATTAAATAGCCCAATACATGCCGAGTGATGAATTAAGGCGTATTAAGTACAAACAGCTCACCCAAAAAAAACTAAAGGCTGGATAACCAGCCTTATGTCTCCTACATGGATGCGTTTAGTCATCCTTTTTTTTGATTGTAATGCCTGATCGTAATGAAGCTGAAGAACCTTTTGAACCAAGTATCACCAACAATTTTTCAAAAGTAACGCATTCGTGCGAGAACGGGTTTTTCATCAAAGCTTTTTCAAACTTAGCTGCATACTGTTGTTCTACGAATTCCATTTCATTTTGAGTGCTATGTGAGATGGCTTGATCAAGACTGGCTTTGTTTTCCGCAATGTATTGTGTCTGATCTTCAGGTTTTACATGGCGTGGCATCTGAACAAGCTGATATTCAGTAATTGGCGCAACGGTTAAGTCATATCCTGTTAGGATCTCTTTCAATTCATCATAGTAGCTGTCTAGGTTCATTGGTGTGATTAAGGCGCGAGTCACAGCTTCAACATCACTTTCCTGTTGAGCCTGTTCAGGTTCGCTTATACGTTCACCATAGATATTAAATTCAGCATCAAGATCCGCATTGTTGTAAGCACCAGCTTGTACTTGAGGTGAAATGTCAGAATCTTTACCGAAGTACTGGAACTGTTTTCGCTTCTCAATAATCTGGTCTTTAATGTTTGCTTCTTTTTGTGCTGAAACAATACTTTCACGGTGTTTTTGTTCTTTGGAGATTTCACCTTTCGCCGTGGACGAAGACATTACTGTTCTTTGTCCAGGTGCCATCCCTTCAGGTGTGATGGATTCAAGACGTCTTGCTTCAAGAATCTGATGTACAAAATCTTGAGTAAAGTCTTTTACCGTGTTGTTGTTTTCGTACAAGGTGTTATTGAGCTTTCTGCAGATCTCAAAATCACCAAGCGCCGTGACATTGGCAGATGAATTGTTGTCTGTCAGTAGCGTATGTTTTTCCTCAATCTCATGAATGAAGTCTTCAATTTTTAAAGTAGGATCGTAGATTTCAGATTTTTGGATATTGAAGATTGGGCAAAGGTCATTTAAGCGTAAGTACTTGGGTTGAGCACCAGCCACATAGAACGCCAACATTGATACGATTTTAACGTCTGAAGTTTTACCACCTTCCCCTTTAGTTGATATGAGCAAGGTAAATTCGCCGTTGTGCTGTCCGGCAATTTGTTCAATGGTCACACGTTTTTCTTTGGCGAACTGGACTTCTGTTTGTGGTACCGAACGGTTGAATACTAGACCTTGATACATATTGATTGAGTTAACTTTACCTTGCCACTCTTCACCAGCAAAACCATCAACCAATTTGTATGTTGTACTTTCAGCACCCGAAGTAGTACGTCCAATGGCTTTAACGGTCGTGTTACCCCATGTAGCAGCTGCTTCCTCTTTAGATCCACGTTCAATATCTTCAAATGTTTGAGCACCGAACGTAATAGAGAAGTTAAGCGAACGTGCCTGAGCTGGTAAAACCGAAGCACCGACAATAACGATGTAGCCCCATTCGTCCAAAAATAGCTTAAATGAAGTAGTGGCGTTGGTTGGTCGTGCGTCAATAATGGCACGGCGTAAACCTTCCATTTTGTTACCAAGGGAACCAGCCATCATTTGTTTAATTGAGCCAATGATTAATTTTCCGAGCATTTTGAGTGAGTCTGGTGAACGCTCAAGAGCTGGTAATGGCACAGTTAAGATACGGCGGTTAAGTACAACGTCAAAAATATCAATATCACCGCCATGCTCTACACCAAAGATGTGACCGTAGTTAAACGTCAAGTCGTTAATCGCTTTGGTTAACTGCATGGTGATATAACCGTGTTGCTCACGGGTTTTGGTTTCTTGTTTCTTTAACTTTTTAGGGTTGCTTGAATAACCAGGTAATGAAACGAGGTAGCCTTGAAGTTGTTCAGCCACACGTTCAAAGTCAATCCCGTATTTATCGTTATGACAAAATACCAATTCTTCAAGTGCTTCAAGTTCCATGTATTGCGTGAATACTTTTGGTGAAAGCTGAATGAAGCCATTGTCACGTAGATAGACCAAAACTCGTGTAAGTGCGGCGATAAAGGCCATCGCACGACCTTTCCACATGTCACCACCGCCACCGCCTGAGTCATCAAGCAAGTTGATCAAGAATTCAATCAACATCCCTGAGCTGGTGTTGCTCATTTGGTTCATTGAGTTGGTCATCTTGTCGGTTTGTGCACGTAGCATGTTACGACCTGATGTAATGAAGTTGATCGTTAATAGATCCTCATTACGCCCAAAGCGGTTACATAAACGATAGTGGTCTTGTTGAGCCTTGGTATCACCTTTTGCGTCTACAAAGATATAACCTGAGTTTTGTACGTACTGGTTGGCACAGTTACCTAGCATGTATTCTGTTTTACCCGAACCCGTAGTACCTAACACAATTTGATGTGTACGGTCATCGGAGTTAGATGCATAAACAGGTAGACCAGTTTCACGGCAACGACCAAGGTAAGTCACACCCTCACCTTGTAGCTTATCGCGATTGGTACGTGCGTATTCCAAAAAGGCTTTTGGATTGTCCAGTACGTCATCTTTTACGCGTGATGTAATGTCAGTTGACGCATCCAGTGAGTTTGAATGCAACGGCGCACGGAATGGCCACTCAAAAAAGTAATCATTCGGATGTGTGTAGCGTTTTAATAGGTAATACGCGATCCCTATAAATATCTCACCGCCAAACGGAACAACAAACAAAATAACTGCAATAGCACCAAGAACGCCAACCAAATAATTAGCGCCGTCTGGCGCTGTAAGTTTTAAATGGATTTTCTCTAAGCCTGATCGTGTATCACGCTTAAGCGAACTAGGTCTGAACTTTGTTTGTGTGCCGTATTTTTGTGTAGAAGCCATACTTTGCGACCTACTCTTTTATCTTCAGGATAATAGGCAAAGTCGTTGTTTAACGACCTTACCCATATCCAAGCACTTCAATGTATATACCAATTAACGCAAATCTATATAGCTGATTGGAGTTAAGAAGAAACAGCTTCAGACTTACGTTGGTTCAGTAATTTTTTCTTCATGTTTTGCTCAAGTTCATAGCGTTGATATTCAACAACCATCTCTTGTGCCATGGTAGAAATCACTGAAGCAGTTGCTTTGTTTTCGTCAAAGTCCGTGCCTTTATTTTTGGCATTTTTCTCAATCATGGTACGCCGTGTCTTAATCTGATTCTTCGCACCTTTTGGATAGAATTGTGCAAGGACCTTCAACGCCTTACCACGTTCACCGATAAGGTCATACGTGTAGTTACGGAGCGCACGTTCATCGGGATGTGTACTGAGTGACCATAAAAGGATTGGACCAAGTGAAACGGTATATAAGCCCGAACATTCCATTTTTTCGAGTTTAATTTTACTGAAGTACGTTAAGCCTTGATCTGAGAAACCTACGTTACCTGAACCAAGCGCATCCATTTCTAGTTGAGTTAGACCGATGCTGTCACGAATAGCTTCACGAGATTCGCGTGTACCAGGATCGACAATCACATACGCCGTAGCAAAGCCCACCAAGTCTTTAAAGTCTTCTACTTTGTGAGATGCCAAGTTAAGACGAGCACCCCATTTACGCAATGTACGTGCGTCTTCAGCCAATTCTTCTAATAGGATTGGATCGCCTTTCGCAACGTGCAATTCGTCATAAGACATAATTTTGCGGTCTTCAAGAAGCTCATTAATCAGTTGGGTTGCATATTCACGATAAGCTTGTGGGAATTTTGGAATATCGTCACGGCTCACGGCGAACTTACGTTTAATGAACATCCGTACAATCTGGAAGAATAGCGATGTAGTTTTAGGATCTGATGATGTCGCAACTTCGTTTAAGTCGATAGAAGCTACACGAGCGTTACCAATGTCAAAGTTGGTGTGATAGAAGAATGCTGGATAGGTATTTTGTGCAGCCATAATCTGATGCGCCAAAAAGTCCAGTGCTCGTTCATTATCAATATGAACATCACTCCAAACATCTAAAATTGATGAATCAGAAAGTGTTTCAATCATATCGCCAATAGTCGGCATTGCGTAACGGTGAGCCAACGTGCGTCCACGGATCTCATTCAATGAATGGAAAAGATCACGTAGAGCGTAATAAGAAATATCCTTACCTTGTTCAGAATGTGGCTCAATCAGTCCGTGTTTTTCCATGATGCGATCTAGTTCTGGATCTGCAAAGCGCATGTACTTACGTGCTTTATGATCAGCATTCGTATCATCAGCAAAATAGAATGTACGGCGTAGGACCGCACCAATAACGTCAGAAGTGTTTTTGGCTGGTTGCCCTTTCAATTCAGGCGGTGTTACCAATGAACTTAAAAACGCTGTCATTTGACGCATTTCGTAGTTCAACGGGTAGCGTAAGCCCATACTGAATTCAAGCGGATTAATCGCTTCTTCTTTTGAGTTTTTAATACGCTTATAGATGGCATAGTGACGTAGCTCTTCAGGCAATGAATCTTGCACTGTTTCTACTAACCCACGGCTTGACTCACCCACATCGACAATATAGGTCAACGGGATACGTTCGTTACCAGGCATCATGATGTCCTCAAGCATGCCTTTGTTCATTGTGACCGATTTACCCGTACCCGGTTTACCAATGTTAATAGTCGTCCATACAGTCACTTCATTTGAGAACGAATCAAGAATAATCAGTTTACCGTCTAAGGTTTTGTTGAGCTGATGCCCTTTATGGAATGGTGAGTTAATACGTGTCAGCGGTAACATGTAGAACACATCAAACAACGGTGCTGGTGAAATAGGTGCGTGATTACGTACCATCAAGCCCGGTATATGTGATGCCCAAGTCAAAATAGGATCGCCAGACTGTTCCATGACTTTTGCACCGCCCCACGCTTCAAAACTCTTCCAAAGCTTTTGGCGCCGTCCTACAAGAATGTTTACACCATCTTCAGTATTCGGTGCCCATGTCATCATGGTCATTTGCAGACCAGCAACAGTGTCTACTTGATCTAGGTCATTTTTAGTGGCCATCAAAATGTTACCAGCATTACGAATGGCTTTGTTTTGTGCCGTCATAAAGTGAATAACGCTTGATAACGTGCGTTTCATCATGGTTCCAGCCATACCATCACCAGTAATACAGTAACTCACCGCATATGGGATAGAACGGATGTTACCGTTAGTGTCGTGCGTTTTGGCCTGGTGTAGTAAGCGGAATAGCGTTTCAAACGTATTCGTCTTAGCTGGATATATATCTACCATCAATGGCGCATATACAACGCCGTCAGTGATAACACTTCCCACTGGATAGAATGAACCTTGACTTGTACCAGGTAAGATCGCATTCGTCATGAGTTGTTCTGAGATCGGTTGATACAAAACGTGTGACGCATCATGTTCTGATGGTATTTCTTTCCAACGCATCGGTAAGCGTGTATTCAACATCGGCACAGACAAGGTGAAGTCATCTGAAGTTGAATGTGAGGCAATTTGTTTTTTAATCGTTAGACCAGCTTCAACAACATTCAATACTTCATAGATTGCTGGAAATTCTTCAGTTGAGAGTGAGTTTAAGAATTGTGAGACAAAAGACTCATGGTGTACGTATAAGCTGTCCGATGATTTAAGCATGTCTTGAGCATTGACCGTACTTGGCATTGTAATTTGCGACAGTAGCTTTTTACGGTTTTTTGAGTCTTGAGCTTTATCGATTGGCGATAGTAAGGTTGGCTCAGAGATTAAAGCGATATAACAGCTTTCGTTAAATACACCGCCTGAAATGGTTTCTGTCATTTCATCAATGATGATGTCTAGATTCATCGCACAACGCGCCGTGGTCGCCTTTTGCATGACGTTCAAGTTATGAATCGCGTATGGCGTCTCATGGTCTACTTTGAACGCTAGATGAATCGTATGTCCACGGTCTTTGAAGTAGTTACGCATGTTGCTCGTCATCAAACCAATTTGACGGCTGAATGCATCACCACTAATTAAACTCTTAATCCCCTTATATTCGATGATCGTAATCATTGCACCAGTTTTTGTGACAAACGTATGTTCGTCCGATACTGTTTCTAAATCGCAATAATCCTCTACGTCAGCTTTCATGCTTTGTAGGAATAACATCAATATAATTTCAATCTTGGAGTAACCAGTCTTATTATAACCAGACTTCTCAGCTTTCTTCTTACTCATTTAAACACCTTTATTAATTCACCTTTCTACGTCTATCTTTGATTAGACATGCCTTTAAGCATTAAGCACTAAAAAACGGTAATTCTCTTAAAACGTTAATCGCACTGTCGAAATCCTTATTTTGAATTGCGTCTTCAAGACTTTTAACAGAGGGTTTTAAGCTTGTATCTAAAACCAACCTTAATAAAAGTTCATAGTAGGTACTGTTAAAATGGATATTATCATTTTTTGAATTAGTAAATACATCAGTTTTAACGGTTTCGTCCTCTTTTAATTCGACATACTTCTTAAAACTATTTAGGTCAAACACTAAACCCTTATTAAGCAGTTGCCAAAACACCGTTTCTAAAACCTCTTGGCTTTCCCCTAAAGTACCCACCTTGAAGTTTAAGGAACCTGTATTTTTAAGTTGGAAGTGAACCTTATCAAGCTCTATGTAGATCTCTTTGTTCTGGTATAAGCCCTGTTCGTGGAAAACTTTAGACACCGATAGCTTTAAGTTTTGGTATATACAATAAGTTTGCAGCGAACTCATTTTTAAGTTGCCCGTATCTATCTGGTTTGTCGCATCTTCTACGGACGTTGGTAGGTGTATCATCGGAAAGTAGCGTGTCAGTTCTTCAGACAGTTTCTTTTGTTCCAAAACGCTTATAATTGATAATGGATTGTCAAATCCAAAGTTGGTGCTCAGTAATTTCTTATGCTTCACACTCACACTTTGCTTAACCTGTATTTCAACGTCTAAGCCACTCAGCGCCGTTATTTTGTTTAGGTGTACCAAAGTGTCATCCAACAGCAAACAATCGCTGTTAACGGGGATATTCATCAACAGTAGCGCTTTAATCAGTGGATCTTGAAAATGCCCCGTTGTGTCTTCACCAGTTGTTGTCTGATTCCCTATCGCTATATGTACAACATGGAGTAGCAATAGCGTGTTAGATGTATGGCCAGTGTCCCGTGTCGTTGGTATATACAAATCGTTCAGGAAGTTGAAAGCCTCAGTACCTATAACGCATAAGCGAAATATCGATAGCTGATCGTGCGTTTCCTTTGGTAGTGCATCTATCCCAAGTTCCCAATGTTTGTAGATGTATGGACCAATAAATGAGTATTCATCATCATTCAATATGTCCGTCTCAAATACGCTATCCAATACCGCTATATCATTCACTATGTCAGGCTTAAATGGCTGTAACACTATGCCCGATATAACCTCTTCTAAGCTCATATCTATGTATTCGGTATCTGCTAAGCATTCTGTCATTTTTGTGAGCTCACTTATCACCCAAACCCTTAAATACATCTAGTGTTTGGTAGTACTCATACTGCTCGTCAGTAAAGATATTCGGGGAAAATACTATGTAGTGGTTTGGCAGAGTAAAGCTCTCGTATGCTTCGTCTGATACCTTTTCCAAAGCTTTTGCGAGTTGATACAAAGAAAAGTTTTTGTTCTCTTTGATGGCATTCAAATACCACTCTTTGTACTTGCGGAGCTGGTCTACGTAATCAACGTTCGCTACCAACATATCTTCTTGCTTGGCTTCTTCATATTCAGCCATTGTGTTGAACTTAATGTCCGTGAAGTACAGTTGGGTATCAATGCTTTGGGCTCGTGTCTTAATCGCATTAAACGCCTGTATATCCTCAAACATATTACGTGCGTATTCTGCTTCAGACATCTTTGTAGGATTAGGGCGTTGATGGCGCTTTAACGGCTCTACAAGCAAGCTTTGGCGATGTCGCCGTGCGAACTTAGCAAGCTCAGGATCTTGGTTGTCAGACTTATGCGATAACACCAGTAATGAACGTTGATATTGATTAAAGATCTCTTGAGGTATGTTCGTACTCAATACGCATATTTCAGCTTTCTTTTCCAGTGATAGTGCAAAGATGTGGTTTTGTGCATGGCATAGCGTACAGACCGCTACAATGTTCTCAGCCGTATGATTGCTATGATCGCCGTCTAAGTGATGTGGCTCTAAAAAGTATTCGTCATAGAAATCACAAAAATAGCATTTAGCTGGTTGTGAAGACATTATTTGCTTTATTGTCTCATTGGTTTTAAAACCATCATGGATAGTTTTATCTTGACGTATCTCTTGCTTGTCGTTTACGCCGTTAATAGGTCTTAAAATACCAAACTTACGGTTTATATGTTTCACTTAAACCCCTTAATACTATTAAGTAAGGTCTAATTAAAACATGTATATACTATTTTTAAAATAAAAAAAACGCAGCCTAAGCCACGCTTTTAAACTTATTTATTATTATATTACGCTTTACCAGTGATAGTGTTCGCAGCAGAGAACATGATGAAGCCTACGATTGATAACGCACCACCTACACCAATACAGATCCAAGCAGTTTTCTTTTTCTTTTGTTGATCTTCTTCTGATGTATACATCATATACAAACCAGTACCAACTAAGCCTAAACCAAGCACCATGAACACTACGATTAAGAATTTATAAACGTTTTGACCTAATGTTTCACCACGGCCTAAGATTTCATTCGCATCAGAACCAGCAGCGTGTTTTCCGTAAGCTGTACCACCTGGGTTCCATGTGCCAGTGTTTGCATATGCAACTTGACCCATTAATGCAGAAACAAAAGCTAAAAACATTACTTTTGCGCGGAATGCAGTCGCTTTTACAGTGCGAACTGAGTGTTTTACTAATGATACCATTGTCATTTTCCTTTTATTTAATATACGGGAGCTAATCTCCGCACTGTAATTAAACATTCTTAAAACCCTATTGCTTTAAGTTGCTTAATTTTAAACTTCTCGTTAAATATCTTCAATATCTTATACAAGGTTTTTAAGAAACTCTCACCCTATTTTAAGAAGATTGTTTAAAATATTGTAAAAAAGGTTCCTCCTATTTGTGTTCCAAAGGTATTAACAAAGACATTGTGTACGTCCTGAACGTATACGCATAATACACCTGTTATAATTAAAACCCATGCTTTGCGGTATGTCGCATTGCCTTGAGCATCAATTTTCTCTACAAAACCATATAAGCCACGAGCTACCGCTATAATCCCTACCAGTTGCGTAAAACCTACAACCGCCGTAACGATATATGCACCTAAATCATTAGCACCAGCATTAGGCAAGTAACTTTGTACCGTTACAAGTTCTATGCCATTACCACCAAACAATGAAGAACCTAGTGCACCAATGATATATCCGTCATATCCAAGTGATGCAAAAGCACCACCGATAAGAACCTTCAACAATGCCCCACCAGTGGTAGGCTCTTTCATTCCATGACCAAAGAACTTTTGTTGAGGTGATGATGCTTGCACTAAGTCAAAAAGCGCCGTGCCAGTAATCACCAACCCCGTTACAACAAAGCAAATGCGTATAAAGCTTAGTAGTGGACCGTATATGTTTAATATCGCTTTAACTATATCTAATGCATCCACGCTATTTTCCTTATTTCACCCAAATGGCTTGTTCGTTTTCGTCAACAGCATAGACCGTGCGATTGTCTGGCATCTTCTGACCTACATAGACTGTATATGTATGGTTTTGAGAATCTGTCATCCAAGCGCGATCGCCTACAACCGCAAAAGCATCCAAGCGTTTTGCACCTTTTGGAATTGATAAGGTTTTAGATCCCGATGTACTTAAAGCCTTTTGCTTAGTCTGGTCTTTAGCTATTTTGATTAAACTAGTCTTTAATTCCTTAATTGCCTGTTCTTGCAATTCAACAAGGTTTTTAAGATCGTCATTTTCAGCTTTCAGTTGTTCATTTTTGATTATGGTTTCTGATTGAGCAACTGCAGTTTGTTCGCCGTTTTGTACTTGCCCATGCGCTTGCTCTTTTTCTTTCAAACGTTGTAATAAAATAAGTGCATTCGTACCCTGACTTTGATAGAAGTTAACTGCCTCTATTCCTAGATCAGAATCAATCGGATACGACATGGATTTGTACATAATCATGTATTGACCAGTGGTAGGATCTTTAAACACAATATTTTCATCAACAATGAACGCCGTATCATCAGCAATACTATTGTCCTTTAAAGGTTGTTGATTTTGGTTGTATGTTGCTTGTGTTTGTTGAATGCCTTGACCAACAGTATCAATGGATTCTGGTGTTTGTTCTGGAGCAACTGCCGTGCTGACGTCTTTTGGTTTACTCATTTGTATCCAAAAGAAAGTACCAATCATAATTAAGGCAATAACACCAATAACAATAAGAAGTTTTGGAGGAATACCACCCTTCGCACTACCTTCGCCTTTTTGGGGTTTGCCTTCAGCATCTTTTAGATTTTTCTTTGCCTGTTCAGCAGTCATTTGATTATCAGACATTTCGCTTACCCCTTATTTTTCGGTGTTGTTACGTCAGCATCAAAAAAGACTTCAAATACTTTTCCGCTGTTAACGATATACGTAGTTGGTCGAACTGTTGATGTACGTGCCATGTTCGCCATTTCCGTACCAACGTTACCAATGATGTTCCCGGCAATTTCTTTATCGTTTGGCTCTTCCTTCGTGCTTACAACATTGCCAGTATTTGTGATTTGGGTTGTACCAATGTTTTGATAGGCTTGTCCGTAACCCTCAAAGATTCCAGCAGTAACCATACCGCCAAGCTTTTGCAAAGTGTGTTTTTGGACTTTATCAGCCATGCCCGATTGTTTTGTTCCAAGAGTTAAAGCTCGTACTTGGATTGCATACTCTTCGCCCTTAAACAACATACGGGTAAAGTTAAATTCAATATCCGCAGTATTCAGACCAACAGTACCAATAAGTTTTGCGCCGTTAAATTTACCGCCAATAACAGTAGCAAATAGGTTTTTACCTTTATCAGTATTCACACCTGTATCTAAACGCGCTTTCATTGTTGTACCAGCTTTAATGATTGCTAGTCCTTTAGTAGATTCGCTAGTCGTATTCGCAACGTTCAAGCTTCCAAGGTTTTGTTGCCCTTCCGATGCTTTAGTGTTGTGTGAATATTTATATGTTGAATATCCGTTGACCTTGTTCTTTGTATTAGAAAACGCAGCAAGTTGATCAACAAAAGCAGTTTGACTTAATTCACGCGTTGCAGCATTACGTTCTGCATAAGCAGCTGCTTGTTGGCTATATACACTAGCAACATCATTAGCAGCAGATGAAGCATGTTCATATTGTTGCGCGTAGTTAGTTTGATAAATCGGTGCGTTTTGATTAGCACCGTTTTGTGTTTGTGGTTGTTGTGGTAGACCACCGCTAGTTGGTTGAGGTAATGCACCACCTTGATTTGCCATATTAGCTCTGGCCATCTGGTCAAGTTCAAGCGTAATATTTGGTGTACCACCTGTTGCAGAACCGTTTACAGGTTGCCCATTTGGACCTGTAATAAAATTCTGATCGTTCAGATCGCCGTTTGGATCTTGTGTTGCAACTGTTTTAAATTCGGGCAAATAGCTTTCACCATTTTTGCCAGCTCGAGCAGCTTCTTCAGCTTGTTTTTGACGTACATATTCTACATATTCAGGAGGGATAACATTTGTACCCTGTCCTTGGATTTCTGGTGTAGCAATAGCAACCTGATTATCTAAAGCTAGTTGGTCACTTTTCCCCATTGGGTTAAACATAAAAAAGCCTAATCCACCAACTACTACCAAACCAATAATTGCAACAACGCGAAAGCGCGTATCTGCAAAAACACGTTTTTTGTTAGCAGTTTTAATACTTGTATTTTTCAGTTTTTTAGGTTGGTCTTCTTCTGAATGAACTTGGTTTGCAGAAATAATAGTTTCATCGGTAGCACCTACTTCAGTGCTACGACTAGAATTCTCTTCAATGTCATTCGGGTTATTTTGTTGGTTCGTTGAATCCATTTTTAATTCTCACTTAATGACTTAAAATGCGTCTTCGAGGTAAACAGTTTTAGGTGTACCGCCAGTCGTTGAAAATGTGATGTACTTCAGATCTTCAGAATCTTCATAACGGAAGATCTTCATACCGTTGTTAGCGCGGAAAGAACTCAAAAAGGCTGGTTGAATAACACCAAAGTTACTACGCACATATATATAGCCACCAAACTTCCAAGCACGGACATTAGGACTATCGGTTCGCATTTCAACAGCACCCTCAGGCGCTAAGCCATCCATAAATTGCAAACTCACACCATCTGGAATAATCGATGTTTGATTGCCTGTTGAATACATAGCTTTGGCTGTTGGGCTTCGACCAGGTATACGTGCGTCTACACGAACATCTAAATCACGTTGGCCAGTAGCTAACATCAAAATTACTGGAGCACCCAATCCCTTTAATGTGACCGTTACGTTTCCGAAAGCAGCTGGATCTAATGGTTCGATTGAAAGGATGTTAGTTTCAGGGATTTCGTCTGGCTCTTTTTCGTTTTGCTCACCTAAGCCATCTGAGAAACGTCCACGGTCCAAAGAAATCTTTTCAATGTTCCATGGATTTCCTGAAGAATCGGTAAAGACAATAGTAGATAGCATGCCAGCG
The DNA here is from genome assembly GCF_056857555.1 of Acinetobacter sp. L-24. The sequence goes on from NZ_JBSXNI010000041.1 coordinate 17,348, forward strand.
CTTAAACGAATTACTGGCGGTTCCTCACCAGGGTTTAATGAAATACCCAAACTACGGGTTTTCGCTTGTGGCGTATTTACATAAGGACTAGAAAGGCTTCGTTTTTGTTGCAACAAAAGTCCTTTAACTATTTTTGTTTGCTCAGGTGTGAACTGCAAACCAACAAGATTGTGAACCTGTCTGTCAATTTCCGATGCTGTATCAACTACCTCAGGTGCAACCAAAGGAGATTGAGCATCCGCAAAAGTATTCGGAGGCATATCAGCAGCATTAACTATTGTAGTTAATGCAGTAGAAGCAAAAAGAGCCAAAGATAATTTTTTCAATTTCATAAGTATCATCCAATTAACGCGCTGGAGTTAACGTAATTGTCTTAACAGCAATACCGTTGTAGTTCAGATAAGAACGTGGATGCTCAACAATAGTAACTGTCGCAATGAAGCGGTGAGTCTCTTTAGGTTGTTTGTCACCTAAGAAGAATTGAGTAGTGATAGGAACACGAACAGTCCAACTAGGTTCTGCAGCATGTAAATCACGGTTTTCGATTTGTGGAACATCAGTAGCAGTAGTTCGCATCGTTAGGTTGTTTTGTACGATTGTGCCAACTGTTTGTGATTGAGCGATTTGCTTCATCAATGAATCTTTACCGCCCTCAGTGAAATACATTGAACCAGCATTGTTAATAACGTCACGCCAGTTCAAGAAATCAAAGTTGTAGACAGAAAGAATTGCACTCTTACCGAATTCAGAAATAACAACGTCAGTAACGCGAGGGTTTTTTGATGCTTCGATTGGACAGATAACCGAGTTATCTACTGTTTGAACAGCTTTGACTTTTGGGTATGCATTAAAGGCAGCAAAAATAATCATCGCAAGAACAGCACTCACGATAAAAGCGAAAAACACGAAAACAAGCCATCGTCTTAACTTTGCAATCTCCTTATCTTTTTCATCCACCTGTTTTCTGAGCCAAAGACTAGGATCACAAGAACCTATTTCAGCGTTTTCATTAGATTTGTCTTTAGACACAACAGCACTCCTATTTCGCTGGCTGATATATAACAGATGGAATTGGACGATCTGATTTAGAGCTAAGCACACACTTAACTGGTGTGCCGTCATCAAAAACCAAAGATTCAAAATCTGTTGTGGTGAGTTTAAAAGCTACAAAACTAAGCGTTGTTAAAACGGTTAAAATGCACAATGAGGCAAACGTACTAACCAACACTCTTAAAAGCCTTGCGTATTTTCTTTTACCTATTATTGATACTTCAGCGTAAGGAGAACCCCATGTTGAAGTAGTCAAATTAGTTTTAGAGTTATCCATTTAGTCAATCACTAAACCCGACTTTAATTCGTCCTTATAATAGTCGGTATTAAACTCATTTGCTATATTAAGATCAAAATAATAAAAGGTATCTAGGTTATTAGCTAAAAGTGTTTTAACAAATTCATGGCTACCATTAACGTTTTCAATAGAATCTAAAGTAGGCTTTATACTAAAACCACTATGGCCTCTCCACTTTCGCCCATAAAAGTTAGAAGCAGTATCTTTACCAGCATGTCCAAAAGCACCAGCTATCACAAACTTATCAATACCCTTTACCTTAGCATTTGCAATACATTGATGCCTTGTACTGTATAAAGTAGGTCGTTGATCTTCATTAGTTAAAACCTTGCCTCTAAGCTTAAAGTAATTGATATAACTTAAACGTAAACGCTCTTGCAGTATTTTAATAAAAGTCTGTTTTTCATCCCATCCAAAGGTATAGCCACTACTTTTATTTAAACTAGATACCTTTCTCACATACCTATTTAGCAAGTTCCAATAAAGGTATATCTTTTCTTGATCTTCATGTTTAAGGTCATCAAGTATTAAATACCTTTTAAGTCCATTAGCCCGACCATGTGTAGCCTTGCCATTTTCCACAATCATGATCAGTTTTGGTCCTTTTACTGCACAACAGAATGAAACGGAAAACCACTCAACAGGACGCAATCCAACAACAAGATTGGCATCAACAAAAGCAACCATCATCCGATCAAACTCACTAACCCTGGTGTTACTCTCGTTCTTATGCTCGAATTCTCTTACCAAGTAGTTGTAAAACGTGCGTTCAAAGTACTTTGTTTTCAGCTCAGAAGTACGCTTAGGTTTGTCCTTATTAGCTGTATATTTTGTGTTAATGATTCTTAAATATAATTCTTCTAAAAAATATTCATCAAAACCAGCATCTATATCTTCATCATTAATAGAGCCATTATTTAGCTCATTAAGCTTTAGACCGATTCCATACACTAAATATGCACGATATGTTCTAAATGTAGATTCCGCGTAATAACCATTTTCAGATTTAGTTTTAAATTCAGAATATATGTTTTCATATAACATTTTTAAATCTAGCTCTGAACTATCTAAATGTTTATCAATTTTTTGCTTAAGCTCAATATCATATTTGGTCTTAGTAGAATACGGAAAATCTTCTATACGACTTGTGTATTCTTTTAATGTCTTTGGATAGCTATTAGGATTCTCAAAACTGCTCACCACTACCACCCTTTATCCACATGCAAAACATGAGCACATACTACAACGTTAAACACCTTTCTAAAAGTACTCGTTAAAACGTTTTTCACTTTAAGCAAAATGTTTTTCACTTTTAAGCCCAATAAATGCGAATGTCTTTTTTGACTCCTCTCTTGTTAGTACAGTGGAAAAATCAAAAAAATGAAGTTGAGAAATCATAAAAACACAGTGGACCTTTTTTACAGTGAAGTGCTTGATATGCATAGTTTCAATAGTCTTTTGCCAGTTGCGATGCCTTAAATTTTTAGGGAAAAATACGACTCTAAGCCTATCATTATTGCAGTTTAATTGGTGTTTAAGGTGTCAAATCTTTATATTTAAGATGCACAGCACTAAACCATAAGGTAGGTTTTTATAAGTAGCAGCTTTAATGTCTTTAAACTTTTAAATTAGGAATGGTATATACCAAGATGCATTTTTTCTTCAAACAGTTTTTATCAATTTATTTAATATTAAAGAAGCTGGCTTATAAATAAATTGCATTATCACCAATAATATTTTTAATATTAATTAAAAAAAGCATATTAACATCTTTATTAATATACTTCTATACTGTAAAATATAAATTACAGTATTAACAATATTTTAATTAAAAAAAGAATAAATGTACTTTGTTATTTTCTGTATAAATTATATTCTAAAAAAAGAATAAAAAAGAATAGAAAAGATAATAAAAAGAATGAATAAGACTATAAAGGAATATAAAAGACGTCTAGCAAACTATAAGAGCTCATTTACTCTCTATAATTGATTGAAAAAAGTACGTTGTATTTCCATTTCAGATAGGTACTACTAAAAAAAAGCATTGTTTTGGACAGACAATGCACTTAAAAAGAGTATTTTTTACAGATTTGTCTTGTTTAGGCCAGGTACGACTGCCTGAAGAACGCCCTTAGATATACGTTAAAGCTTATAAATTAGGTTTAAGCGAGTGCCTAAAAGTCGGCTTTATACCTTTTAAGGGATTTTTTATAATTAATAAAGTGCATTTTAATAGTTTTTAGACTAAAATCATTTTGTCTTTATACCCACTTAATCCGGAGTAAAAATGAAGCACAATAAAAAGCTTTTAAGCGTTCTTGTAATTGGTTTAATGATGTCTGGGTGTGCTAGTCGTGATGTAACGCAATTAAACGTAGCAAGCCCTTTATCTATTATATCTGAAGCATCTCAAGAGGCTTTAATTGCACAACAGAACTTAAAGAACTCTTCTGCAATTCAAATGCAAACTGTTCAGAAGAAACAAGGTAGCATCAACCATGACCTTTTAAATATCGACTACATAGGCGATCCAATACCTTTAATTAAAAGTATTTCTAGCCAATACGGATACCGTTTTGTAGAAGCTGGTCCTACTCATGAGCTTCCAATTGTTAATTTTAATAAAAAGCGTCTTACTGGTGTAGAAGCTTTACGCGATGTTTCTGCATATTTAAATACTGCTTCGATAACTCTAGATCATCAAAATAAAAGTATTTTATTGACTTATAACTAATACCCTTTAAATCCTTTTATACATATCTGGAGTTTTTATGGACTACTCTAATAATGCTTCATTACAAGAGCTACTAAACCCATCTAACCAGTCTTCTTTAGAAGTTCATGTTAGTAATGTTGAACAGCAAGCTCGTTATGAAGCCATGCTTGAATTAGTTAAGCAAAAAGGTATTAAGTTAGGGATCAATACTTATTTAAGCAACGCTCGTGAGGTCATCAAAAGCCAAGAGCGTAACCTTGATACAATCTTTAACTTTAAACCTTACATGATCAAAGATGTTGTTGTTCCCCCGGTTATTATTGAATCAAAAGATGTAACTGAGACACCTAATGCCATGTCGTACAAGACGACTAAGCAGACTTATAAAATCTTGAAACAAGCTCGTTTCAGTACTCGTGCACCTGATTGGCGTCAGTACCTTGTTTTCCCTACACTTGATAGCAATGTTGATTACGTGACTTTCATTCCGAAAGAAATGTTACCAGCTAACGAACAAGAACGAAAAATATGGAAAGAGGCTGCTGCTAAGTCTTATGAAATGGGTTTAGTTGAGGGCCGAAATATTGTTGAAGATGCAGTAGATCGTCTTAAACGAGATTATTTGGGGATGGTTACTTTCCATAAGTTTGTTTTAGAGGGCAAGTTATCAATGCCAGCAATTAGCAGTCAATCACTGGCTGTTTCTTCTACACAAGACACTATTGCTCTTGATATGAAATTGCTTCAAATCCAACAATTACCGCAGTTCAATTCAAATATTGAAACTTGGAAACCAATTCTCCAACCTGAACAAATTGCACCTAGCTATCAAATTCCAAAAATTAACCTTGTTAGCGAACCTTAAGTTCGCTAACTCAATTGGAAGTTTTAAATGCAAATGAAGGTTTCGACATTAAAAGCAAAATCTGCATTATTTGATGTTAACAAGATTAAAGGATCTGAAAATAAGATTCTGACAGCTACCAAAGACATTCGCAAAGACTACGATTCTAGCCGTGGTTTTGGTTTGGCTACATTAACAGCCATAACGACATACAAAGATCCGAAACAAGGGTTTAAAAGTCGCGATGAATTTGAAAGTCTTCTATATGAAGCATTAGCTCATGGTGCTTCAGATATTTTCATTAGTCCAGATCGCCCCATCACAATGATGAAAGACTTGGAGTTATATTCGTTAACACACCGTATTATCAATCGTGATGAAGCTCTACACATCCTAAGAACGATTGCTGATGAAAATGCCTACTTAGTCCTTATTAATAATAAGTTTATTAATAAGGCATATCGTATTCTGCAGAAAGACGCTTCAGGTAAGGAAACTCGTTATAACTTTCGTGTGAACGTATCTCGAACTTCGTATCGTGGATCTGGAGATTCTTTTCAGATAACGTTACGTACAATTTCTGGCATTCCCCCTCACTTTTCAAAAGTGGGTTTAGATGAAGATTTCATTAAAAGATCGCTACCTCACAATGGTTGCTACATCATTGGCGGAATCACTGGTTCTGGTAAAAGTACAACACTAGCTTCAAATATTCGCTATGTGTTGGAAAATAATACTCATATTCGTGGAAATATTTTGACTCACAACGAGCCTATCGAATACGAGTATGACGCAATTGAAAGCACACACAGTATTGTTAGTCAAAGCGAAATCCCCAATAACTTCGAGACTTTTGCGGATGCAAATAGAGAGGCGATGCGTAGACGTCCTGCTGCAGTTGAAATCGGTGAATTGCGAGATAAAGAAACAATTTCTGCAGCTCTAGAACTTTCTTTAACTGGCCATCCTGTTTTTGCAACGGTTCACGCAACCACCGTAGACAAAATTATTCCACGTATGTTGAAGCGCTTTAAGCATGAAGAACATCTTCAGGCTGCAGCTGACATTATTGGTTCAGTTTATACATTGATTGCTCAACGTCTTGTTAAAGATGTGAACGGCAAGGTATTTGCTGTAAGGGAACACTTAATTTTATCACCTCAACTGAAAGAAGAATTGCTTTTAATTGATGATATTCATGCTCAACAGAAGTTTATTCGAGAGTTAATGATTAATTCTGATGGTTCAGATCCAAACATCAGTAAGAGTTTCAGGAAACAAGCTGACGATCTACTCAAAGCTGGTCGTTTGCATGAAGACTACTATTACAAACTGATTTATTAAGAGGCGAATATGGATGATCAATATGCACACTGGTCGCAATTTAGATTAAATCTAATCCTATGGGGCGGTTTAAACGGATATTTGTTTATACCTTTTCTAGCTGTTGTTATTAAGTTTTCCTTGTTCAAACTTATGCTTTTCATCGGCTTGATAGTAGCAACATTGGTTATTGAAAAAGTATTTAAATACAAATACAGCTATATCCCCTCTGCTCTTAGACGCTTAGTTTTTGGGGGCAATAAATACACTAGACGCGGTAGAAGACGTTACTCGTTGTAAATCTTGAAAAATTGAAAGGTAAACTTATGAAAAATACTCAAAATGAAAAACCAGCGATTGAAGAACGTTATATTGTTCTAGGTATTGATGATGGACATGGCGGTACAAAGCTTTATGCTGGTCTAGATCAAGATGGAAATGAAATCAAACTGACTATTCCTAGTATTGCTTATTCAGGAAAAGTCCTCACTGGCGAAGAGGATTCTACTGACTATTATGTGGTTAAAGTTAATGAAAACTTTTATACAGTTGGTAAGAAGATCAATAGTAGTGTTCCTCTGGATACCAGAACAGACGAATACCCGACATCTGAATATAACAAGGCACTAATACACCAGGCAATTAAGGCCTATATTGACCATATCGGAACATATGATGGTAGAGCGTTTGCAATCGCTACTTCACTTCCTGTTAGTCGCTATTACACACCTGAAAAAACCAAAAACATGCCACTTATTGATATGAAAACTAATTTTCTACTCAATGGTGATGTTTGCTTCAACTTAAAAGATCATAAAGCTGGTAAACCGCTTAATATCATTAAAAGACATATTGTTAAATGTGAAGCTCAAACAGCTTATTTTAATGAGATTATTGATGTACACGGAAACGGTTCAGAAGATAGTGATCTTTTAATAAGTTCTGAATGTGCTGTAATCGATATTGGCGGTAAAACCACTGATATTGTAGTCACATTAGATGGAGGAAACATGCTTGATGGCCATCGTTCTACATCACGTAACCTTGGTATTCTTACCATCTATGAACGAATCACTAGCTTAATTCTTGAATCTGGCTATAAAACAGTTAACGCTAACTGGCTAGATTTCGCACTAAAATCTGGAACTTATGGTATAGGATCTCAAGCCAAAGATATTACAGGTTTAATTCAGCAAGCTAAAAACGAATTCATGATCGAATTAAATAACTTTATCTCTAAACAGATCGGTGGAGGCGATGATTTAGCATTAGTATTATTTTGTGGAGGCGGTGCAGCTTTTCTTGAAAAAGAGATTAAAGAAAAGTACGACTTACCGAACGTAAGAATCGCTGAATCACCAGAGTACGCCAATGCTAAAGGTTTATATAAGTTAGCTAAATACATGTATAAAATGTACGCAGAAATCAAATGACAGATTCAAACTACATACAACTATCCTATCAATTAATTCACTTAACAAGAGAAGATCTTGATGTGATTAGTAGTGTTAATAGAAATCTACCAGGTCTAGACTTAAACGCTTTTAGTTTAAGTCTGCTGTATTTAGGATTTATCTTTTGTACTGACAAGCAGAAGATTTTTCTAAATGCGCCAGTGCAAAATGAAATAGACGAGACGTTTGCACAGCCTGTACGAATGAAAATAGATAAAAATGCAAATCAAAAACTATTTAATTCAATTAAAAAACATCCTCAAGGAAAGCTTCGTAGAAATTACATAACTGCTGTTTTACATGCTGGTATAGCGGTTCTAATTGAGCTTTCATACCTTTATAAGTTGTATGAAGTTAATGAGGATATGGCAAGCCTATATTCTGTCAATTCTTTCCTATTAAGGTTTGGCTTAAGTACTTGTGTTGAAACATACACCAAGTTTAATACTGCTTACTATGTGTACGATATTGAATATCTTGAAAAAAAGTATCTTGATCATATATCCATACAAATACCAGAAAGTAGTAAGGAGCAAATTGAACAATCACCTAAAAAGCCCGTAACTAATTCTATCAAGAGCAAGGAGGTTCCTGTTCAAAAAGCAGTTAAGATAAAGGAAGCTAAACATACTGAACATAAAAACATTCAGGACCACTCCCCTACCGTTGAAACATCTCAAAATACCGAAACGTCCGAAATTAACAATGCTAAACCAAGTCAAAACGTATCTGAATCAAAACCAGTAACCAATCCAAGTAGTTCGGATTGGCTTAACCAGACTTTTAATCCAGATCTATTATAAAAAAAACCGGCAATGCCGGTTTTTTTCATTCAAAGTTTTGAAACTTCAATCATTCAAGCTCTTAAAAAACTCTTCAATTTTTCTAGCTTTCTCTTCTGTAATATCTGCATCCAAGGCTACTCGCAACTTAAGTACACTCTTACCTTTGGTACCACATTCAGAACTCATAGAACCAAATTTAACGCCCTTATCTGTCTTAAAATCGAATTTAATCTTACTCGGTTGTTCTTCAGTAGTAGCTTCTTCAGTTTTTTCAGGCTTAGTCGCCTTATTTGCTTTTTCTTCTTCACTCAAAATAGCTATAAATCCTTTATGACGCTTGCCCGTGGATTTAAATTCTTCAACGTATTTATCCCATTCTGGTCTTAACAAGTCGAAAATTGCTTTTTCAGTTTTAGTTTCTAAAGCTTTATTTATTGCGGTATTCACTTCTTGAGCAATATATCCAGAAATTAGCTCAGGATCTTCGTTCAAAGAGTCCAAAATGAACTCAGGTAAGTCTAGAATATATTTGAGACGGAAATACTTCGACTTATCAATCGCAAATTTTTCAGTAACAAATTCATAACTTTCAAAAGGATAACCAAACTCTTCACATAATTGCTTGATTTTTAATATGCTTTCAAAATCTGAAAGATTTTGTCTAGCAGTATTATCCAATAAAGCTGTTATAGCAGCTTTATCATCATTCATAGATGTTTTAACTAAAGCAGTAATTCTCTTGAGCTTTAAAATCTCTTTAATTGCTCTAAAACGTCTCTCACCAGCAATTAACTCGTAACGATTACCCTTCTGTCGAACTGTAATCGGGTTAATTTGTCCATTAGTTTCTATATCAGCAGCCAAAATTGGCAACTTCTCATATACACGTTTATTCATGATACGTGGTTGATAAGGTGATGGATCAATTAAATCAATGTCGATTGATTCTAAATGAGATCCGCTAACAATATTTTTTGTTTCTCGCTTAGCTAGTGGGTTAAGACTCCCCTCTTCTATGGTTGGAGTCGCTGTATTTTCTTTTACATCAGTAACTTGAGCATCACTCCCTGTTGCATTAGCAACAGATGTTTTTTTCATGCTTTTTACTTTATCTTTAAAGTTCATATCAGCACCTTATAATTTTTTGTATTCAGAAACCATTAGATCTACAAGTTGATTAATTGCTTGTTTTGCTGGTGTTTCTTTTCCAGCATCCAGATCAAATACGGAACACTTAACATATGATGCTTGACTAAAAACCGTAGCATTTGGAATACAGATTAATTCCTTATTTACCAGTTTTTCTTGCAATTTTGGTTGAGCATATTCATTGCGAATATCTTCAGCCAAGGTAAGATCCACTGTATTACGCTTGTTATAAAAGTTTAGTACTGGCGATAGAATTTTTAAATCTGGATTGCTTGTCTCTAAGTCATCCATAGAGTTAAGTATATCTTCCAAACCCTGAATACTGTATTCACCCTGTAATGGAATTAATAAACTGTTTGACGCTAACAAAGCATTAAAAGTTAGAGTTTCCATTCGCGGTGGACAATCTAACAAAATAAAGTCGAAATCCCCTTTTATCTTTCTTAATACACTTCTAATAATTTCATTAGGAACTGGACTAGAACGCTGAATATTGATTTCAACATCACGAATGTTATTAGCACAAGCAATCAAAGACACATTTTCAAAGTTGGTTTTATCTGGACCTTGTATAACATCGTGAATGTTAATTGTTTTATAGTTTTCAAAAATATCTTTTAGAGTGCCATCTATATCGTTAATATCTGGAACATTTGAAATATGTTTTGTTGCATTACGTTGGCTATCTAAGTCGATTACTAAAACCGTATAACCTAATTTTCCAAGCTTAGCAGCACAATTCACCGTAGATGTTGTTTTGCCCACACCACCTTTAAAGTGGATGCTTGTACAAATATAAGTTTTTCCTGAGTTCTTTTCCATTTTTCAATCACCTTTCAAGTAAAGTCAAACAATACAATATTTGAAAAATATTTAAAATACTTTTTCACTTTATTTTTAATATATTTCAACTTTTTCAATCTATATGCCTAACATGTGTCCATATCTTATGTGTTTTTCATTATCAGACTGACAACAGCTTTCGATTTTTAATCGTGGATTTTTTCATTATCAGACTGATAACAGCTTTAGATCCCTTGGCGTGGTTTTTTCATTATCAGGCTGATAACGGTTTTTCGATTCTAAATCGTTGATTTATTCATTATCAGACTGATAAAAATGGAGTTGCCAAGAAGAGGGGAGGGCTTACTACTACTTACAGTTAAATAAATGAGTAGACGTTGTGAAATGCACAACTGAAAATGATCTATATTAGCTGAGTAGGGGAGTGCCCTATTCAATAAAAAGACTACCAACAATATTTATAGAGAAATTTATTATATAGGCGGTTAATCCACTTAAATGTCTAGTAGGGGAGGGCTTCTTATTCATTCTTTTTAGTATTTGACCAAGAATACTGGCTTAGTGTTGAGATTGACCTGATTTAAGCTTTAAAAGGTATTAAATGCCACTTTAGTCAAGAGCTTAAAACCAGACTTAAAATCCTTAAAAGGTTTAAGGGGAATTAGATTAAAACCAATATTAACTATATAATACCCAACAATACACATATTAATAGGCTATAAAATGGCAGATCCAAAAGATAAGCTTGTACATGAGAATCATATTTATATATTTACTGTTGTTATGGTTTTAGTGGCTTTTTTGGCTGTATGGTTTGCTTATAAACCTCAAATTGTAGGGTTTTTAGTATACACAAAAGGCATTTTAATTATTCCTCTATGGTGGATACATAGCATATTCAAAGCTATCGGGCTTAACTACGTGCCTTTACTAAGTGAGTTGGTGTATTCAACAGAACACCTATGTAAACCAACAAACAATTGGCTTCCATTATTTTGTCAAAATAAGTTTAGCGAAGTCACTATTTTTCAAATTTCAAAAGCCAGTCAAGCATGGAATTTATTAATATTTTTGCTGGCAACACCTTGGATAAAGAAAGCTTATGACCGCTTCAACAGCGAGCATCCAGCACGGGGCTTTATCAAAAGCATGAACCTAGAAGAGTTCATAGAGGAACAAATTCCAAACCAAAGACACTTACAGGTTTTTGGTCCATTAGACTTGTCAAAATATGATACGAACAATGGTCATTTTAAAGCGCTAGATTCAACTTATGAGTTTGCAAATAGGCATGAGTTAATTACAGGAACTAAAGAGCGCCTTGTGAACATTACAATCAACGGAGTAACGAAAGAATATAATGATAAAAGTGAAACAGTACCTATCATAGATGAAGAGAAGTTTTTAAATGTCTTACGTGAACAACTAGGGGATCTTTGGATAACCCTTGATAATTCAAAAGAAACATCACCCGATGAATTATCGTATTTATCCGATGTTGATACAATTTTGCTAGCTTTGTATTTACCAGTAGCATGTGCAACCGATGAATCTATGGATGATGAAGAGTTCCGTAAAATCAAAAAAGATTCAACAACATTAATTAATTACTATTGGGATATTTGCACAAAAAATATACCTAACAACCCATTGTTTGCAATTGAAAATCAGTATGTTGAGGGCGATCGTAAGCTTGTAGGGTTTAATTTTGATTTCCTTAGAAAAAGAATTCACAAATACATTAAACATCCCGTTGCTACTAAGATTTTTAAAAACCATGCATATGTAAGAACTATTTTGTGTGAGGTTGTATTAACAGCAAGACAACTAGGTGTAATGCCACCAACAGATATACGCTGGTTAAAACTATACAATCGAACTGCATACGCATTCATACAGAATATTGGTAGACCGTCTTTGTTTAGTGAGGGTTTAGGTCCAATCTCGCATTATCTAATTGAGGTGAAATTAGGGAAGCCATTAGAAGAGCCAGACTTTAACATTGGCCTTGTTGGTTTTGAATACGAATTATTGAGTTTTGCCATGACTGAAGCTAGACAAAAAGCTGCTGAAGATGTGAACAGTATTATTCGAGTAGTAGAGTTTACGGACAAGGAATTAAACAACGGATCTTATAACTCTAAAAACAATGATAAAGATGATTTTAAGTATAGTGACGATCATGTTTTTGATATGGTGAGCGTAGAAATACCACAGGATGAAATACAAAAAAACAAGCAAAAAGGGTTTTAGTCTTAAACTTATAAGTTATAATTGACCGGTATTAAAACACCGGTCTTTTTTATTTAACTATTTTTTTAAAACCATATTTTAACTATACCGCTAAAACATGGCTTAAAAGGTAATACTCTAAAATGCTTTTAAATAATTTCACTAAAATAGTAGCAAGTTGCGCTATTAGTATTATTACAATCTCTACTTACGCTGCACCATCTCAGGACCTTACTTCTAAGATGCAAAAAATGGGCAAAGTAAAAGAAGTTAAACCCTTTAGTGGAGGTTTAACTTCTTGGATTCTTGAGGCACCTAATGGGAAAAATGCGGTGTTTTTTACAACATCCGATGAAAAAGTCATCTTACATGGTACAGCTTGGGATTCTGCTACTAAAAAAAATATATCTGAGCCTCTTAAATTAACTGCAAAAAAAATGAATACACCAGCACGACAACCAACAGCTTCCGTTGGGAATTTGGCCAGTGCATACAATCATCCAGTCTTTAAAGCTGTAAAAACGCTTTCAGGGTTTAAAGAGGGGAAAGCGAATGATAACAACACTGTTTACATCATTTACGATCCACGCTGTAAATATTGTCACGAAACATTCAACCTTTCTCGCTCATACGTTAAAAGCGGTGCAACTATTAAATGGATTCCAGCTTTAGTTCTAAACCAAAGTGAAAACGGAAAACAATTAGCAGCTGGAATTCTTCGTAAACCATCTGAAGATACTATTAATAAAACCTTTAATGGAACAGATGAAGAAATTAACTCAATTAAAGTGATTCCTACACCACAGGAACTTGCTGAGTTGGATAAACACTTAGGCGCTCTTCAATCTATCTTCTTCTATCACGAAGATATTGTTGCAATGCCAAAAGAAGATCGTGAACAGCGAGAAGCAATTCGTAGCGCTGGACAAAAGCCACAGCCACTAACTGCTGGTGTACCAGTTGCTATCTTTGTAAATAAAAAGACTGGAAAAGTTGAAGCTCGTAGAGGAACTTCAGAAACAGCCACTCTTGACTATATTTTCAAATAAGAGGGAATTGAGATGAACAAAACTCAATTGAAAGCTTTCCAATCGATTGTCGGAAACTTTTCACCTTATTTCTCTAAGATAAACAATGAGTCTATGTTTTTAGATTCTGACCTTTCTGGAGATACGGATAGAAATCGCCAGGTGAGCATCTTCAATATAGATGCAAAGGCCACGGATCTACTATTAACGATCAAAGGATTTGATCAGGTCGAGAATAATTTGTTTAGAGGACAAGTTTTCTTAAAGTCTGACGAAAACACAGAAATTCTTATAAGTGAGCCATGCTATTACTTAAACAAAAGCAAGGTTCGTTTCAGTACATATGAACTTCAGAGCTACATAAAGGAAGTTTGGCATCAAGCTCTAAATGAATATAAGGCTGATGTTACAGACAGCCCTATACGTTCTAATGAAGAAAAATACAGCTTATCTTTAGCAGATAGATTCTCTAGTTTTAAAACGTCTTGGCCAGCTATGGGCATTGTAGCTGCAGTAGTTGTTTTTGCTGGAGGCGGTTACTTTTTAGGTTCAGGTACTAATGAGAAAAATGCATCTTCAGAAACAAGTTCGCAACAACTAAGCACATCTGATAACCCTGAACTTGACGGTAAAGCCTTGGCTCTTAAAAACATGGGGTTAGATCCTAACTCAATGGCTTTTGATAACTCATGCTTTCAAGAAAAATAAGGTGAAATATCTATGAGAGCTAGACGAATAGAAAACCTTGAAGCATTACAGCTAAAGGCCTCAGAAATAGCACAAATAACCGTTAAAGAGTTGGAAGCACGACACTATTTAGTTTGGTGGTTGAGCTCATATGACCGAAACATGAAACGTGGCTATAACAATGAAACCATTTGCTTAAGCACCTATCAGGTGAATGAGTTTTGTTTTTCATATGCAATCACAAGCGAAGTTGAAAAGTTTTATTTACTAATACAACCCGAAAATTGGTTTTTAAATGATTTAACTTTCAAGTCTGCTTCTATAGATGAAAAAGGCTTAGTTTTAAATTTAGCTGAAGTAAATGATCAGTTATTCAAGCTGTATATATCGCGAATGCAAATCAGATTTAATCTTGATGAAATTCATGCTGAACGTTTAACACACGCAAAGAAATATGCAAAAGAACTGGTCTTTATTCAATACAACCCACAGAAAAATCAGGTCATGAATGTAGGTGTTTCTATCAATTTAGAAAACAACACAATCACTCGAAAATCATCAAATCAAACGGCAAAAAATAAGCGCTTGAAAGGGGCATTCTAATGAAGAAATCAAACTATTTTAAGGTAATTGGTGCAATAGCAGTTTCAACAGTTGTTTCACTTGCTTATGCTGGCTTTACTGAAATTAATAGTTCTGGAGACATTGTATCTAAAGACAGTGCAAATGCTTTACGCACCAGTTTTTCAACACCAAATCAAAATATACCAGCGCCATTACGCACATATTCACTATGGGATAAGATCTCAGAGACAACCAAATATAATGGCACAGTACAACCAAAGCCAACACCTGTTGCAATTGAGAGTACATCTTCTCAAGCACAAAATATTCAAAGCAAGAGCAATATTAATGTGGCTAACATAGAGAGCCAACAGGAAATCAAAAGATTACAGGCAGCACTAAAAGAGAAAGAAACTGAGAATAACAAGCTCAAATATTCAAACCTTGAGATGCAAGTGCAAGTAGTTGAACTAAAAAGCGATATAAACGAACTGAAGCAACAAGTTAACTTTTTAGCAAGCCAGATGCAAATTGTTGAAAGCGATGTGCTTGTAATGAAAAACAAAAAACCAAGTTCTTTTTTAGCACGAAATTAAGCAATGGTTGTGAAGAAAATTACTCAAAAACCTACCAGTGAACAGCAACGAGCAATTGATAAAGCAACACGACTAAAAACCAGTTTTAAATTGATTGCTTTTGCTGGTACTGGTAAGACTACGACATTGATCCATTGTAGTAGTGCTTTGCAACAACTAGGTAAGCTTGGACTATATCTATCATTTAATAAAAAGATGGCAGATGAAGCTAATCAAAAATTCGCTGAATATGGGCTGAATTCAGTCACATGTTCTACATTCCATTCTCTAGCTTACAGAAATATACCTGGTTGGCTGAAAAATAAGATTAACAAACCTACGTTACTTCCTAAAGATATTGTTCAAAAGTTTAAGCTTGAAAACATTCGATTTCAGTACAACGGGAAAAACCGACAACTCACCGATCTAACATTAGCGCTGATTATCCTTAATACATTACGTTATTTTTGTATGACAGTGGATCAGACTGTTACCAATGATCATGCTTACATAGCTTTAAAAGAACAAACATCAATTAAGCGCAATGACGTTCTTGAAGATAAAATCACTTCAATTGCGAAAATGATCTGGAATGATGTAGTTGATCCAAACGGTGATTATGGTATTACACACGATTACTATCTCAAGTGGTGGGTACTGCAAAAACCACAACTTGATTTTGATTACGTGATGGTAGATGAAAGCCAAGATAGTGACCAATTAATACTAGACGTACTCAAACGTCAAAAAGCAAAAGTTATTTTTGTTGGAGATCCATACCAAAGCATATATGGCTTTAGGGGTGCGAAAGATATTTTACAGAACCTAGATCTTGAAGCATTGTACTTAGAACAGTCGTTTCGGTTTGGTAATGCAGTTGCAGATATAGCTAATCTACTTCTCAATAAACTTTTTGGTGAAACCAGACAGTTAAAAGGTTTACCAAGTAAAACGTCAAAAGTTACCACTTTCAGTACATCAAGTTATGCACCATCTTCATTGAACGCGATTATTTGTAGAACAAATGCTACGGCTTTTGAATACTTTTTTAAGTTTCATGGCTACCTTAATGGCGAAAAGAAAATACGTCTTGAGGTTGATGGAAAGCGCAGTAAAGATATTTTCAGTGGGATTTTTCAACTGAGAGCAAATAAACGGCCAACGTGTAAAGAGCTTCAAAACTTTTCTTCCTACCAAGAGCTTGTGGACCATATACAAGTGTTTGGAGAAGTGGAGGGGGCAACTACAGAATTAAAAACCTTTCTGGATCTAACAAACCAATACTCATGGCAAGTGATTGAGTGGGCGTTAGAAAATAGTATGGCTGATGATGAAACTGACCCAAAAAACACTTTGGTCATTAGCACATCACACAAGAGTAAAGGTTTAGAGTGGGATAATGTCCTAATCGCAAAAGGCTTTAACTATAAAATTCTCGATAAAAAGCTAATGATTTCTGCAGATGAAAAACGGCTGTTGTATGTGACCGTAACACGAGCCAAAAACATATTATTTACAGATGGCATTAATGATTTATTGGAACACTTAAATTCAAAAAATACGGAGATTTCAAATGCCTAATCAAGTTGAAGTTCTGCAAAATAGAGTGTTTCAGGCATGTCACAATGCTAGTTATATTCGCGGAGAGTTTCATCACGAACCGTATATCATGGAGCTTGTTAAGAAAAAGGGCTCACAGGTCGCAGATATAATCACACCACTTCTTGAAATGTTTCATCTAATTGAAAAGGAAACAAAGTCAATCTTTAGTTTCACGGAAGATTTTAATTTCAAGCAACGCCATTTTGAACCAGGTGTTTATCTCAAAACTAAAGAGATATTAAATGGTGTAGAAACGTTCGATGGCCTGGCTATCGTTGATATTCCTTCAGGATCTTTTAGAAGCATTGTCATAGATTCAGGCGGTGGAATTGCTTCAAGTAAACATACAATTGAGCAGTTTAAGGAATTAAAGGGGAGATATTTAATTCCATTTTATTTTGATGGAATATATGTGCACCCTCACTGTTATACATATTTTTTCATCGAAAATGATATTAAGAGGGTGATGCCCCTTGAGGCTTATGATTCAAGCAAAGTAGGAAATGAGCAAAACATGGGCTTGCATTGGGTAGAAGAAGCAATTGAATACGGTAATCTTCACTTTGGGTTTGAAGTTGAAACACCAGATACCGAAACAATTATAGAAAAAGTCTAAAACCAAACGACAAAAAAGGGCATCTTATAGATGCCCTTTTTATGTTTTGAAATTAATAAGAAAGGTCGATTGCCACTTGTGCTAAAGATGTAAAAGCAGAGGATTCACACATAAAAGATTGACGAATAAAAAACGATGGATTGTATGAGCTCACCATAGTTTGACTATCACAGTTTTGGCTAAATTTAATATGTTGTGTATTGATTGCTTGCCAAGCTGCAGCATTCTTTTGACTTTCCGCACGAACGTCTTTGATGAAACGTGTTAATGATTGGTTGTATGGTGTATTGCACTTAAGTTCTGGTGAACCGTACTCAGAATCACGCGCTTCATTATAATTAAACACGCATTTTTGATACTCAGCTTGTACCTTGTTATAAGCTTGAATAGCTTCAGCTTTGGTCTTATAACCAGCGTTGGCAGATGACGTAATAATGGTAGCAGCACATAACAAAGCTAAACTTAAAAACTTTTTCATAACCTGATCCTTTATTACTTCATTAATGCCGGAATAAACATTGCCCAACCTAATTTATTGGTCGCTTTACATTGCATGCTTAGTGTTTTGTACTTTGCAGTCTGGCCAGCGTATAACTGATCGCAGTTAGCAAGTAACTGAGTAAAGTTTCGATTGTGATCAGCTAGAACACGCGGAGCTTCTTCATTATTAATATATTTAGAAGCAAGGCTACCAAGCTGACTTGCGCGGTTATAAACATTTGTATAGCAATTTAGGTGTTTTGCATCAAATGGATCGTTAGAAACCGCAGCACATTTAACGTTTACTAAGCGCAGTTTTTCAAGTTCAGCACGAATAGAGTCTGAGCTAGTATTAGCACTAGCATTAAAAGATGCACATGCTAAAAGGCTAAAACCCAATAAAGACAAAAATCTGTTTTTCATAATATTTCCTTTAATTGCTCTATTAAGGGTATTCAGAATAGTAAGGGCATAAACGCATAACAATACCTTCAAATGTAACGGCTTCAGCTAAAGTCACAACACCATCTCGAGGGTTTCTATCGAGGTTTCTGTTCGCATTATATTCACGACTAGGGCTTTTATATGGTCCACCTAAAACTAGAGCATAAAACCCAGCTATTGTTTTATTATTATAGTCGCTTTTACGTTGTCGTGCTTTTACTGCAAGATATAAATCTAATAATTCGACTTGTTGTTGAGCACTCAGTGTAGTGATTTGCTTAGGGTTTGATTTAATTGAAGCTGGTATTCCTCTCGCTGTTAAATCTGAAGCATTAATATCTGTTATACCAATTTTAGTCCATTGACTTAAACCATATGCACCAGCGTTGTTGTCAATTTTAAGATTAAAACCGGCAGATTCAAAACCAAGAATAGCTGCAACGTCATTAGGGTTATAACCATGTTTTAAAGAAACACGTTTAATACCATCTTTAACCGCACCAAAAGCACCTGGTATACCCCAACCACATTTACGATCTGGAGTACCTTGTCCACCTTTTAAGATTTGTGCATCTGAATAAACTTGCCCGTTTCCACCTTCCTCAAAAAGCTGTTTCATTTCAACTACTGCTACTTCAGGAATAACAGTTGGTTGTTCAGCTTTCGTATAAAGTTCATCTACACGGCCAGAATAGCGTTGAGTTTCTGACGCTGTATAAGCTGCCAAAAGAGCCTCTAAGCGTTCATTTTGTTTATGGATCTCTTTAGTCAAATAGTTTTGTGCATTGATAATGTTTAGCTTTTCAATCAAAAGCCCCATCATCGACATAGTTGCTAATTCATTAAACCATTTAGAGTTGCCATAACGTCCAGTACCAATGTTTTCAATTAATTCTGCTGGCGTAGAATTAAGTGCACCAATATCAAAACCCACATCATCAGCCGTACCACCAAAAATAGTTCTAGGCGGTGCATATTGAGCAACATCATTTGCATAAATGGTACCGCTTGCAGCTGCTTCAGGTGAGATAGTACCGTCAGCAATCATTTGAGCGACTTGCACTTGTGCAGATCCATAAGCATCCATCGAAACATCGCCACTAAATGCAAGTGCTGGAAGCTTTTTGCCTTGTTTTACTGCAATGCCATCTACCGATGAAGAAACGGGGAGGGTGATTCCTGTTGATGATGAATATAAGGCATTCCATTGAGTCCTAATGGTGTTACCCAAGTACGGTGTGTATTTGTTTTCTAATGCTTGTCCTTGTGGCGAGACACTAATCACAACGTCTTGAGGTAAATATGGCGTAGGATCTGTTAACTTATATTCAGAACTACCCACATATGGCGCAGATCCTTTAACGCGTTGCTGAAGTGCAATGGATGGATTTTTAAAAACTTGATCTAAGTTTTTATTCAGCCAAACATCTAGCCCACGTTTTGCCTTTACACCATATTCAATGTGCAAATGCACGGCACATGAACCACAGCCTTTATTTGACATGTGTGCGATGTTTTGACCAGCTTGAATACGTTGACCAGGGTAAGCGTTATATTTTTTTTGATACGATGGATCAGTATGGCGATACATGATTCGATCGCCAGTATCCATCTGCATAATTAGTGGGTTAGTGGTTGATTGGTTGCTTGCACCAGATGAACGTGTGTCATAAGAGACAATAGAACCTGAACCAATTGCTTTAAGTGTAAGGTCATTAGGATTCGCACGACTAATATCAATACCGTTATGACTACCAGCAGCGCCCCCTCGCAAACGAAATTCACCAAAACGACCAGCACTACGGCGCCCATCATTCGGCATGATCGAATATTTATGGAAAATCATTTTTTGAGCGTTGTTAGGAACTTTTGCCGTATTAGCATTTGTAGCGGTTACGTTTTCAGAAATAGGATCGGCGTTAGCGGTATAAATAAAAGCCGAACAAGTCACTAAAATTGCGACTTTAATGCCACAGCTCAAGGGCTTTAATTGAAATGAGGGTTTAAATTTCATAAGTGAATCGCCAGGCTTAAAGGAAGTTCTTAAAATAAATTAACTTCTTATTAAATGTCCCTAATAGCTAAGTGGACGGATTAAGTATATACGATTAAATACTTATTTTATACTTTAAAAAAAGTTTTTAGGTTTTGTTTTAAGATAGTATATACATATAGCGTTAATCTTGTTGATAGGTTTAAGAATAAGGTTACATGGTTTTAATATTTCAATTTAATAAAAGTAGTGAGGTATCTAAATATGTTAAATCACGCACACGTTTTAAGCGCTACTTTCGACCAAGCGATTGACCGTGCTTCAATGGGATTAGACTTTTTAATCCAAAACAAAGTACACATGAAGAATGAAAATGCCTTGTTAGCTCACATTGAAATGCTAGAAAACAGAATCAAAGGTATTACAAATCAGTACAACGAATTGGTTACTGAAGCGAACGCACACATTGATGACGTTACAAGCAAGCACAATGAGCTGGCGAACAAGTACAACAATGTTTGCGCCCAAATGAAAGCAAAAGACATCGAGCTTAATAACAAGCAAATTGAGTTAGAAGAAGAGCGTATCAACAACTTTGACTTACTTGTGCAAAACCGTTCATATAACAATTTGAACCGTGCTTACAGTCATGCAGTTGGTCAGCTAGAGAAAGATCAACAGCAACTTGTTAATATCGGCGTTCGTAGATTTATTTTTAACTCTACAAACAAAAACAACATTCAGAAAATCAACTTTTAATTATGAATATTTTGATAAAAAAAATGGTGCTTATAAAGCACCATTTTTTATTGTCTAGATTTTAAGGTTTACCTTTAAACTTAGACAGAGTTGAACTTAAACCTGAACGCACACGATTAGTCATAGTGCTACGGCCAGAAATATTAGATTTCTTGGTTGCACTAGAACTAGCACCAAAACGTGCATTAGGAGTCGAACCAGTACCATACGTATAGCCAGTACCACTTGCAACATTCACACTACCGAAAGTAGAACCAGTCTTAGATGCTGATGCTTTAGCTACACCACGATTAAACGTAGAAGCTGTTTTTCCGTAAGCATTTGCACCATATAGACCACCACCAGTAGTAGGCGTATTATTTGTACCACTTACACTTGTAGCACCCATACCGAATGTAGATTGACCTTGGCTTGGGGTAGGTGATGTTGGTTTAGCACCAAGACCAGTTCTACCACCCGTACCACCAGTGACACCACTTGGAGTAATACCACCTGTACCACCAGTTGCAGCGCCAAAAGAAGCGGATCTAGCTGGCATGTTTACAGGGCTATATGCAGTCGTACTACCAGTACCGCCTAATGTATTACCACCTGTACCACCATTGCCACCACCACCACCTTTCGGATTATTTGGACCACCCTTACCACCATCAGGACGTCTACCAGGCGGTAAAGGACGGCGAGATGCTGGAGATGGACCAGACAACGTACTTGCAGCGCCACCAAACTTTTGAATAGCTTCTTTTGAGTTTGTTTCACCCCACTGACCGCCATTCAATCCAGAACCAATCCATTGTTGTACTTGGTCAGCAACACTAAATACCAACCCGTAAATCAGGTAGATCGCTGAAGTCATCAAGAATAGATATAAGAAGAACTTCCAGATAAACGTAATCAGCTCAGTAAAGATAACTGTAAACGTATTAGATGAATAAGCGATGCTCATTGCACCTTGGTAGCTAAAGAACATATCAGTAAGCGTAACAAGAGCTGGCCCGATAATAATTTCAGCCATCCAGAAACCAACAATGATAAATATTGGTCGCATGAACAACGTTAATACCGTGACATAACCTTGTGTTTGGCTACCGACAAAAGTACGCTCAGGGATCATGTGCATTAGCGCCCATAAAGGCAAACCACACACAGCGTATAGGATATGGATGATCCAACCTACACAAGCTAGACCAAAGAAGATCATTGGCATATATGGAATAACAACCGCCATCCACACACCAAGAATCGTCAAATACGTTACTAGCTGACCAAGGATAGGAGCAAAGATATTTTCAACGGCATATTCTAAAGCGTTGGTGCCTTCTTCAGTTACGCCCTTAAGCCCTGGTACCCATTGAACAAGAGCAGAACCAGAACGAGCAGTAAGCACGACTAATTTCATGCCGACAACAGTACCTTGAGCCACAGCTTTATAGACTAAGATTGCTTCACCAGTATCTTGAATATTACGGATAACATTCGTATTGCGGTGCAATGTAGTAGGGCTGATATTTGAGCTTGACGAATTATTATTTAATAATTCCGCATCGCCTTTTTCACCGACCAATACACCCATTACCAATGATTTAGTAATGTTTGTTGCCCAAGCAGAACCATATGCCGAAAACTTTTGATCGATGTTGGATACTTTGTTTGAGTCACCACCATCGGTAGACATTGATATTAAGTTGGTAGAGTCGGCAATATCGCCGTTTGCCACCCAATTATTGTTGGATGTAATGCTACCAACAGCATTATCCATTGCAACATAAACGGTGTTATAAATTGCTTCACCTTTTGAGTTGCTCATGATTGCTGAATTCAGTGTAGGAGGGCTGAACGTCCACAAAGGTTCAGTAATATACTTCTCAACAATAGCGCGATATTGACCTACTTTAATACGAGCTTCAGGCGTCATCATCCAACCGCGCTGATTTAGCGTATTAACAACAGTTTGAACCGCAGTATAGCCATTTTCAGAAGTCAGAACATTATTCGTTACGGTATGACTCTTATTCACATAATTATCAACTAGCGCATTGAAAGCATCCATAGCAGCTTTACTAATCGGGAATGTTCCTTCCTGTTCAGTGGCATTAGGGCTTACTTGATATGCGATATACCACTTTTCTAAATCGATAAAGAATTGACGATATAGATTGTTCTTTTCTTGTTGTAACTTAGCTTGAACATTTGCCAAAGCAACGTTGATCTTGTTTTGATCTGATTGGCGAAGTTTATAAACAGGAATGTCCATTAACTCAGCATTAACCGCAGCTGGATTAACAACGTTCATTGAAGCACCGCCACAGATCGGCTCTTTTTTGCCCCCAACTTCTAAACGGCTGTCAGCGTAAGCGAAGTTATAAGTAACAGATGTCCAGTTACTTGCAGTTTTAGCGGTTTTATCAATGTAGTTTTGCTTTTTCTCTACTGCAGTCATGCTAACACCAGGATTAGCATTCGCCCCATAAGCACCATCACTAAAATAGCGCCCGAATGCTGGCGGTAGAGTATAAAACTCTTGGTTTAGAACGTTAATACAATGCAACTGGCGAAGCATAACAGGCGCATTTTTCCTAAATCCAAAGATGTCACGCTGATGATCGTGCGTATCTGACAAACTAGCCGAAGCCATTAAGGATTCGCCTAACGTTCTATTATTAATTGTATTGGATACATTATTTGACCATAGCACCATACCTAGCACGACTACTTGAATGAAACAGTAGCCGGACGCCGTAGGTAAAAGTAAAATAATCGAATATAATATTCGGGAAAACATCGTAGTGACTTTTGAATCTTTCCCGAAAGCTTCACCGTCCTGGGCGCTTTTCAAAAGTGCTGTTAAACCAATACCGATCGCAAAAACCAAAACCAACGACATTGCCACACTAGCTACACCGCCTAATAATATATTAGTGAGTAAACCTGATGATGGTACTGTCGAGGCTGGTCCAGACGCATTGATAAACGCATTGATGAAGTCGTGTCCAAAGATAGATGAGAGAAGAGTAACGGCTTGGTCGCCATCACAATTCGGATTTGTCGATTGACAAAATAAACTCATAGCTAACTCACCGTTTTTCTTAATGCTTCTTATACATCGCTTACTTAAGACGACTAAAAGCAAAGTGTTATAAATTACAAGTTAGACGTTTAACTAAAAGGCTTAATACCTTTTAACCAAAGAATCATTAAAACCATTTTATTACAAATAACAATGGTTTTTAAATTAGCAATAATGTACCACAAAACTGTTATTGGTATATACAGAAAGTTTAAACATGACTTGCTAATTGTTTTAATGATTTAGTTTAAATACAAGAGACTATTATGGATAAAGCAAAGTTTACATCTCACTTAATTTTACTGTCGGAAATTAAGAAATCTGTATCTAAAGATATGGGGAAAGATATAACTGTTTTAGAGTTATCCTACATACTCAACCAAAGCATAAATCCTTTAATGGCAATAACTTATAAAGAAAAACTAGATAAAATAAATACTTTTGAATTAGATCCTATTGAAGTTCTCAAAAAACGGAAGAACCTAAAAATATTAAAAGTATTAAACCTCATGCTTACGTTAAATCTAGACAAAACCATTAAAAAAGACGATATAGAAAGTTACAACGAGTATAAAGACAAGTTTTTAGAGAACATCGCAACAATAGGTTTAGACAGATTAGAGCAAGAAGCGTTAAAGGTACAAATTGAAAATTTATTGAAGTATAATTGGGTATCTTAATACATCTCTTAATTTTAAGATTCTGACTTTAATAAAGGGTTTAAGCCAAATGGAAAACATACAGAACGAAGAAGATATACTTCAAGACGCGACCAGAGCCGTTTTTAATTGTGGCACTAGTTTTAGTGAAGCTAAAGTAGTTTCCCTTACTGACGAGTTTAACCCACAACCTACACTACAAACACAACGAACCAACCTAAAATATATCTACGACAATAAACTACCGAATGAAATTGGACGTCAATTAGCGCAAGAACCAGAATACCAAGAAGAAACACGTTCATTACTTGTTGGTCACTTTAAAGAAATGGCTCTAGAAGATTTAATTGAGCAGCAAGATTACCAAAACCGCTACAAACAAACAGATCCAGAATTGGACCAAGACAATGAATCTGAAAACAATATGGATAATGAATACACATCACGCCCACCAGAGCCTAGACCTTGGTAAGCCTAACCATTAAAAAGAAAATGCCCGAATGATGGGCATTTTTTATATCTACGTAGTAAGCATCCGGCTAACACAGCCTTACCAAGCGATCCTAGGTGGTGTTTCAAAAAGTATGCTGGCGTTAAACAAATCCGTTATTAAGGTAAAAGAAAGTCAAATCAAAGGCTTTAAAATGATTTTCGAGCTTTTTAGAAAAGTTGCAACTTCTCCTAAATCCACGCCTGATTCGATGACGAATTCTACAATTGTTACCTTCAATACCGACGGTAAAAAACTTACCGATCACTTGCTTGCAACATTGAAATGCTGTGATAAAACTATCCCAGTCATCACTCGCAATTCGAGCATATTGAACCCCAAGCTTTTTAAGTCTAGCTTTAAGACGTTGAACCGTTGCTAAATCCCGCTTACCCCAAACATAAGCAACAATTTCTCCAGATTCTCGATGGTAGGCATAAATAAGCCATTGTTTATTTTTCTTATTCCCTACAAAAGTCCAAAGTTCATCGACTTCAAGACATTCGTAGTGGCTTTGTTTAGGCTGAATCTGATAGATCGATTCACTTAAGGTTCGTAATACCTTGCCAATGCTGATACGCTCGACTTCAGCAATATCTCTTACACCGCTTCCTCTGACCATTAAATGTAATATCTTGCCGGTAATACCTGAGTTACACCCTTGATAGCTTAATGCATGATCACCAATAAATTGACGTTTGCAATCTTTGCACTGATGGTTTTGTTTCCCATCTACTTTGATGCCATTTCTCTTTATATTGTTACTTAGACAGGTAGGACATTTGATTTGTAGCGTTATTTTCATACCTCTATTTTATCAAAAGCCATATTGTTTTTTTCAGCATACTTTTTGAAACACCACCAATTTTTTAAGTATAAAGTTTGAGAATGTTTGTAGTCTTTTGTAGTGCATCCAATAGTAAAATAAATAATTGTGAAACCATGAAGAAACATATCAAATTGATTTTTATATAAAAATATTATTTTTGATTGGAGGTGATTTATTTAATTCTATTGATTATTGTGACGTACTACTGAGTCAATTGTTGTTAAGTATTTGTTTTTAAGTATTTTAATTTTTTATTTGATTAGGTGTTGACCTTACCATAATTGGAAAGAATAGAGTTACTACATCAAGGGTAATGATGTACCAGATAGGAAAGAATAACTTCCGAGCTTATTACCCATTATTTTTTCATAATTGTAGTAAGAGGATAGCTCCATGAAACGCTTTGTTCCAATGTTAATGGTCGGTGCGATTGTATTTAGTGCGGGGTGTTCCTCTTCTGACGCTCCAAAGGATAATTCAATGAGTGAGAATAAACATGAAAGCCATTCAATGCACCATGATATGAATGGTTCAGCTAAAACAGATAATCCATCTACAAATGCCTATATGGAAGTAAATACTCGTATGCACAGCGGAATGGGTATTGATTTCACGGGAAATGCAGATACTGACTTTATGTTGGGTATGATTCCTCACCATCAGGGTGCGGTTGATATGGCAAAAGTAGTTCTTCAATATGGCTCTGATCCAAAAGTGCGTCAGCTTGCTGAAGATGTTATCTCTGCCCAGGAATCAGAAATCAAGATGATGAATGAATGGTTGGCAAAAAACAAAAATCATTCTGACAGCAAAAATGAAGATAGCCCATCAACTCAAGCATACATTAAGGTCAATGATGAAATGCATGCAGATATGATGGTTCCATTTACAGGAAATGCTGATGTTGATTTCATGAGAGGCATGATTCCTCATCATCAAGGTGCAATTGATATGGCTAAAGTAGTTCTTCAATACGGTTCTGATCCAGAAGTGCGTCAGCTTGCTGAAGATGTTACCTCTGCCCAGGAATCAGAAATCAAGATGATGAATGAATGGTTAAGTAAACATAAGTAGATACTTCTCTATTCGATGTTCTTTTAAATGAGGGGCTTTTAAAAGCCCCTTGTTTTATCTATAAATTTAATGAATTGAGGATTATGTTATATGCCAAAAATTATAGTTCTTCCGCATGAAAAGATTTGTCCACAGGGTGCGGAACTTGAAATTGAAAGTGGAAGTAATTTATGTCGAAGTTTATTGGATCATGGCATTCCCATCGAACATGCCTGCGATTTATCAGGTGCATGTACAACATGCCATATTGTCCTGAAAAAAGGGTTCGACAGTTTAGAAGAAATGGATGATGTAGAGGCGGACTTACTGGACCGTGCTTGGGGGCTCACGGCCGAATCAAGACTATCTTGCCAAGTTAAAGTCCAAGATGAAAACTTGGAGGTAGAAATACCTAAGTACACTATCAATTATGTCTCTGAGGGACATTGATACTTTAATATTAATGCTTGACCTTACAATAATGATAAGGTTTATATTAAATATATTCTGAATAATAGTGGAGTTAAATATGGAATTTCATGTTGAAGGTATGACCTGTGGTGGTTGTGCACGAGGTGTCACCAGAGCAATTCAAGCGGTTGATGCTAATGCAAAGGTAATTACTGATCCGCCAAGTCGCAGTGTGAAAGTTGAAACAACTGCAACACAGCAACAAGTGGTTGAGGCTTTAACAGAGGCTGGTTTTCCTCCTCGCTAAGAGTGAACAAAATAATAAAGCGACTCAAAGGAGTCGCTTTATTACTAAAGTAAAAGAAATCTACTTGTAGTTAATTTGCAATAGTGCTCTACTCTTGTAATGGATTTTATCTAATATTAATTTTATATTGTGGCTGTCCCATATTTTTCCGTGTATACAATAGCAACTGTTTCAAATATGACTAATAATTATAGAATCGCTAACAAAAAAACAAGCTTTATTAATTTATCCAATTTAGTAAAACTAAGTTAAAATAGATATTTTTTAAGGGGTTTTTGATGAGTATTATATAATATGAACAACGCATAGTTGCGTTTATTGACATATTAGGTTTCAAAGCAATAATTGATGAAACTGAACTACCAAATAATCAAGATAAAATTAATAATATCAAGGAGGCTTTTGATTTAATTGGTGATTTACTGAAACAACACTATCATCCTGATCAAATCCAACAAGTCAAATACTCTACTTTTTCAGATTGTATTGTCTTTTCATTTCCAGTACGTCAAACCAATAATTTGTTTTTTTCTTTGATACCACTTATTTGGTTGCAAGCTATACTAGTATGGCAACACAATATATTATTACGAGGTGCACTGACCATAGGCGAAATTTATCATGATGAGAACATGGTTTTTGGTCCTGCAATGGTAGAAGCCTACGAGCTTGAAAGTAAGGTTGCTGAATTTCCTCGTATTATTTTACATGATAAAATTGAGGCTGATTATGAACAATGGTTAGCTGAAGTAAGAGCAACTGATGATCAGGAAAGAATCTACGATCTAGAAAATGAAAAAAACTATACATTTAAACCCAAGGGTTTACTCACTAAAGATAATGATGGACATTATTATGTAGACTATTTAGAAAAATTTGCAGGTGAAATGGACAATCCTGAAAACTATGTTAACTTTATTGCTCATATTGAGAGCTTTATTGAGCCTTATTTAAAACCAGATACTGCTCCAAGTATTCTAAAAAAATATATATGGTTATATGAAAAAATCCAAAAAATTAAAACTCAGATGTCAAGTAGTTAAATCAATACAGATATATAAAAGTTATTTAAAATTCTCAAGAAACTTAATGTCTCAAGTAAAAATATATCAATATATTTTTATATAGTAAATTCTAGAACCCTAACATGTTCTAAACATTAATAAAAAACAAGGGTAAATTAGTTTACCCTTGTTTTTTTACTATTTCCTTCGGTTTAAAGGCGAAACAGAAAGCAGATCGTTATGATGGTGAACATCTTTTATTTCGTTACTAGGTTCTTGCAATCCCTCAAGGATCGGACAATCAGGTCTATTGTCACCAGCACAACAGTCGATTAAGTCCTTGAGGATATTTTCCATTTGCTGTAGGTCATGGATACGTTCTTCCAGCTTCTCAATGTGATCCTGAGCCAGACGTTTGACATCAGCACTTTGTCTACTGCGATCATTCCATAAATCAAGTAGGTCTGATATTTCCGCTACTGAAAAACCAAGTTCACGACTTCGCTTGATAAACTTTAAACGTTCAACATCATTTGCTGAGTAAGAGCGATATCCTGCATTATTACGTCCCGCAGCGGGAATCAGACCAATCTGCTCGTAATAACGAATCATCTTTGCGGTAACCCCTGAAGCTTTAGAGACTTTACCAATGTTCATCATATCCTCCTTAGCCCTGACTGACGGATGGTGGCTGGAATCGACGTAAACGTAATGCATTGCCGAGCACAAATACACTGGACAAAGCCATTGCACCTGCTGCAAAGATTGGGGACATCAGTATTCCATAGGCTGGGTACAATATACCAGCAGCAACAGGAATCAACATAGTATTATAGGCAAATGCCCAGAATAAGTTCTGGTGAATATTACCAATCGTTGCTTTGGACAAGGCAATCGCATTGGCAACACCTTGTAAGTTTCCTGACATTAATACGACATCGGCAGATTCAATTGCAACATCTGTACCTGTACCAATCGCAAGTCCGACATCAGCTTCAGCCAAAGCGGGTGCATCGTTAATCCCATCACCCACAAAAGCGATATTGCCGTATTTTGCTTTTAGCTCTTTAACCGCACTGACTTTACCCTCTGGTAGAACTTCAGCAATCACTTCATCAATACCCAATTGTTTGGCAATTGCCCGAGCAGTACGAGCATTGTCACCCGTCACCATTGCTACCTTAAGACCTAATTGGTGTAGAGCCTTAATCGCTGCTGGCGTTGTGGTTTTGATTGGGTCAGCAACTGCAATAATTCCTGCTAGTTCACCATCGACAGCAACATAAAGTGGTGATTTACCCTCATCACCCAGACGCTGAGCTGTGGCAGCAAATGGGGCAACATCAATACCAAGTTGAACCATATAACGGTCTGCACCAATATTGATTTCTTCATTACCATTGATGGTTGCACAGACACCCATGCCTGTGACTGAATCAAACGTATCAACTTTAGGTAAAGTCAGGTTTTCACTTTTTGCCGCATCAACAATTGCTTTAGCAATCGGATGTTCAGAACGGGATTCAACAGCCGCAACCATGCCTAGGACATAATCACGCTCAAAGAATTGGGTCACTTCAAAGTCAGTCAGTACGGGATGACCCTCTGTTAATGTCCCTGTTTTATCGACTGCAACAACTTTGGCATCCTTTAACAGTTGTAAGGCTTCGCCTTTGCGGAACAGTACTCCCAACTCTGCACCACGACCTGTACCGACCATAATTGAGGTTGGTGTCGCCAATCCCATTGCACAAGGACAGGCAATGATCAACACTGCCACTGCATTAACCAATGCAAAAGTTAAGGCTGGTGATGGACCAAAAATCAGCCAGACCAGAAATGTAAGCACCGCAGCAATCATCACCGCAGGTACAAACCATAAGGTCACTTTATCCACCACAGCCTGAATCGGCATTTTAGAACCTTGTGCCTGCTCAACCAAACGAATGATTTGAGCCAGCATAGTTTCGCCACCCACCGCCACAGCGGTAAAAGTCAGCGTGCCATTCTGGTTAATGGTACCGCCCACCACATCACTGCCAATGCCTTTTTCCACAGGGATTGGTTCACCCGTAATCATGGATTCATCAACAAAGCTTTTTCCATCAGTGACTTGACCATCGACAGGGATTCTTTCGCCTGGTTTCACAATGATAATGTCACCTGCAACCACTTGGTCTATTGCAATATCCACCATTTGACCATTGCGTAAAACATGGGCAGTTTTGGCCTGTAAGCTGACTAAACGCTGGATTGCTTCAGATGTTCGCCCTTTGGCTTTTGCTTCAAGGAAACGACCTAGTAAGATTAATGCCACAATCACCGCAGCCGCTTCGTAATACACATTCACCGTTCCTGATGGGAGGATATTTGGTACGAATGTGGCAACAATAGAAAACAAATATGCTGCTGATGTTCCCACAGCGACTAAAGAATTCATATCAGGGGCTAGACGGAATAATGCAGGAAAACCTTTCTGATAGAATCTTCGTCCTGGAATAACCAAAACCAGCGTGGTCAGGATGAATTGTAAATACCAGCTATTCTGCATCCCAATAGTTTGATCAATCAGTTGATGTACACCAGGGACAAGGTGAGATCCCATTTCCAGAATAAACACAGGTAAAGCCAACAGAGTGGCGAGAATCAAATCACGTTTAAGTTCAGCACGTTCCTGATCTTTTTTCTCAAGCTGCTCTGTCTGGTCAGGAATAGAAGCCAGAATTTCTTTGGCATCGTAACCAGCTTTATCAATTGAGGCAATCAAGGCATCGACATTTGCTGTACCACTGATTGTTGCACGCTCAGTCGCAAGATTGACATTGGCCTCCTTTACACCTGCAACGGCTTTGAGGGCTTTTTCGACACGACCTACACAACTGGCACAGGTCATGCCTTTAATTGATAATTCAATATTATTTGCAGGCACATCATAGCCTGACTGTTCAATGGCATGAACCAGTACCTGACGATCCACAGGCTGATCAAGTACAATATCTGCACGTTCTGTCGCCAGATTGACCGAGGCTGACTGTACACCATTAACTTTTTTGAGAGCAGTTTCAACACGTCCAACACAACTGGCACATGTCATACCTTCAATTTTTAATGTAACTTTCATATTATTAGAAAGCTTATTTGTTGCTGTTCCCATAAGATATACCTATAGAGCTTATCCAGTTGCTAAGAGCATAAACCTTGCCATTATGGAAAGGTCAAGGGTAGAATATGTAAACATCTATATTTTCGCTAATGACTGGAATTTAAGTATAAATATGAGTTTTAAAGATCACCCTACAGAATTATCTCAAGAGGAGATTATGTCTTTAGCTGAAACATTTCGGCTATTGGGTGATGCTTCACGACTTAAAATTCTACTTTTTTGTATGCGTGGACCTAGTTCAGTAGGTGAAATCAGTGATGCCCTTGATTTATCCCAGTCCTTGGTCAGTCACAATCTACGTTTATTGCGTTCAGCCCGTTTAGTCAAAGGAGAGCGTCAAGCTAAACAAGTATTTTATGAGATAGATGATATGCATGTTAGTCAGGTCATACTAGATATGGTAAGTCATATTAATGAAAATTAACTCAATATATTTTGAAAATATAACTACTTTTTAAATTGCTTCCTGTAATTTTCAGGCGTCATATTGGTAAATTTTTTAAACATTATGATAAAGGATGATGGATTGCTATAACCTAATTTATTTGAAATTTCATGAATTGTTAGAGATGTTTTTAAAAATTCTGTAGATTTTATAAATCTAAATCTAGAGCGCCACTCTAAAAAAGTCATCCCAATGACTTTTTGAAACCGTCTCGCTAACGTTTTTTCACTTACATATAAGGCTTCAGCCCAAGACTTTAAAGAATCATTGTTTTCAGGGTAGAGATGAAAATAATCTAAAATAGGTTTTAAATTTTTATCATTAGTAAAAGGTAAGAAACTTGGTTTGTCTACGGCATCCTCAAATTGTTCTAATAGTACAGTAGCAAGATTTTTATCCTTAATTGTCTTTATGTGATTGATATTTCTAAATAAAAAATCATTAACTATTGCGCGGCTAATTTGAGATACTTCAATGATTCTAGGGCGATTGGGTAACTTCTCAGCTAATGCCATCGGTATAGAAAGAGAGTAATAATCTACATTTTCATTATTGTAGCTTGAATGGTAAATACCTGCTGGTATCCAGACTGCATAGTCAGCAGGTGAAATAATTTTCTCTTGATTATTAATGTTAATTTCAATAGAACCACTATCAATAATATTCAACTGCCCCCAGTCGTGTTGATGTAAAACAATTTCAGTGTTCCCCATCATTTTTTTATTAACAAACATAATTTCTGTTTTTGAAACATTTTCAATTTTAATTAAATCAATATTATGTTTGTAGTTGTAAAAGTTGCTTTCTAAACTCATGGCTTAATCTCTTCAAAAAAATGTGTAAACAATTCAGGAATAGCCTCTTTCTCATTTGTGCCAGCATTGAACATTTTAAATTGATCATACAATTCCTGATTATAAGTTATACTTCTTTCAATTGCCCAGAAACTGAAAACTTTTTGAACTAGAATGAGAAGTTCTTTATCGGATTGATGATAAGAGAGTAATTCGGAAAGGATCATCATGAAAGAACAAAAATTTAGGACTGAGTTTGCTACCATCTGATTACTCTGATTGTGGATAATTAATTGAATTAATTCATCATCTTGAGTAATTTTTTTGTTTTTAAAGTCTTTTTGATATTTAAGTTTTTTCGATATTTTCTTAATGTATTGCGAAAGTGAATAAGAAATCGGTTTTGGACTAGGTTCTGGAAAAACAAAAATTAGGACAAATGTTGTAATCAACATTGCAAATATGACACCCAAAGTATTATCAATAAAATGTAAATAATCTGGAGAAAAATGGTTGCTTGGAGAGTAACAGAAATAAAAGGTTGTTAAGAAAGTAATTCCTCTTAATGAGGTTTTTGGTTCAATGAGAATATAGGCTCCATAAATAAGTATAGGTATTTGTACCATGATATAAAAAATAAAGTTTGCATCAAAAAATGGTTGTGTAAATATGAAATGTAGATAGATATAAGAGACTATTGCACCAATGATAGTTCCTAGTGTAATTTCTTTACTATGCAATAATGGATTTGGGAATGCTGAAAGTAGCATGATATAAATCATTGCAAAGAAGAACATCACAGAGCTTCCTTGCCAACCAGTAAAATACCATATAGCTAAAATAATAAAAGCCCCAATCATGGTCCGAATAGCCCTGATAATAGGGCGTTTAATTGAACTACTATAATACAATGTTTTTTTCGCATTATCTAAAAATAATTTTTTTCTAGAATTTAATTTTGATTGAAGAAGTAGGTTTTCAAGTGTGAAGTATATTCCCCCTTTATTGATCTTGAATAATCTATATATGTTTGAATGTATGGCATATAATATAATATTGTTATTTGTTCTATCAAAGATTGATGATTGTGTAAAACTCATGTTGTACTCATACTTAATTAATGTGTTTTGAGATACAAGTTTTATGGTCTTTTGAATAAGGGTTTCTATTTGAGAAGTCGTTATTTCTTTTTCCATTTTAATTTTAATTTTAATCCTAATTATGTCTTTATATATGGACTTTAAACTTCCTAGGGTACTATTTTTATGAAGATATTTAGGGAATAATATAAGAGAAATAATTACAGTAATAACAACACCAAATGTTATGCCAAAGCTTCTATATAAAAGATTATGATAGACCTCGATATTACTTGTATGTAAATATATAGGAGCTGTAATAAAAGCACATGTATACCCCCCCAACAAGAAAATACTGGTGTTTTCAGGTTTGATAAGCCCTGCAATAATATTGCAAAAAAACAACCAAATTAAAGTAGAGAGGATATAAATATATGTATTATCTATGAAAAGATAGCTAATTAAAAAACTATAGGCAATCCCCATAAATGTTGCTAATAAACGTGTTTTTGCTTTTAGAAATAAATTTCCAACATAAGGTTGATAAACAATGACCACACTCATGATAGCTCCAATAGCATTCATTTCTATATCGGAATAGAAGTAAAAGAACTGGATGGCGATCAAAGATAAAATGACATGACTCATTCTATTTATTTTGTCTTTCATTATCAGGTCCTATTCCGCAGTTACTATATCTACTGTGGCAGACATACCCGCAATCAATTGATCATAGCCTTGCTGATTAGGATTTATCTGGATACGAACAGGAATACGAACAGGTAATCTGATCCATTCAAACGTTGGATCTACATTATGAATTTCCCCCTCTTTGGAACTGTCACTTAAGTCTTGTATACCCATTGAAAAACTTTCTACTTTTCCATCTAAAGTTTTACCATTCAGCAAGTTAATTTTGGTTAATTGTCCAATTGTAATTTTATTAAGCTTATTTTCTTGGAAGTAAGCATAAACATAAAAACTATTTTTTTGTACGAGTGATACAAGAGATGTTCCTTTTTCAATATAATTACCTTGCTGGGTTTGTAGATTGGTGATGTAACCATCAGTAGGCGATATGATTTTAGTGCGAGCTAAATCAATATTTACTTTTTTAATTTCCTGTTGTGCCACTGCATATTCAGCCTTTGCTTTTTGGTAGTCGAGTTGAGCATTATCAATTTCCTCTTTGCTTAAGCCAAAGCCTGCAAGCTGCTCACGTCTTCTTACCATATTCTGGAGTCGTTTCATTTCTATAGATAAAACATTTGCCTTGTCTTTCGCATTTTGTAAGGCAATTTCATAATCTGTTCGATCAATTTCAAAGAGCAGATCACCTTTATGAACAAATTGATTATCATGTATATAGCTATGCGTGATATTGCCATCAATTTGACTCGCCACAACAATAATATTTGCACGTATCCGTGAGTCTCTTGTCCAGTTTCCAGGTATCCCTTTGTCATAAATATAATAAGTTAGGCCAAAAACAATTAGAAAAACTAAGATTGTGATGCCAATCTTCTTGAAGTTATTCATTTTTAAATTCCTGCTAGAATATAAATACAGTCAAATACAAATACATAGGTAAGCAATCCGAAAAGCTGAAAATGCCATATAGTGGTTTGTAAATTCAGCATTTTTATAGAAGAAAGAATTACGCGGTAAATAACATATGCACAGACGGCAACAGGTACGATGCTTGGCAAATTGATACCTTGAAAGACAAGCTCTTTCATTTTTTCTAACCAATATAGAATGAAAATCATTAAATTATTTTAAGGTGTATAAAAAACATAAAATCTACAAAAACAGACTTATTATCAATAAATTTAGTCACCACATCAGTTGATGAATTAATTAATGGACATATGAATATATGTTCATATATCATTGTGGTCTGTGATTAGATTGATATGCTCATCATCTCATTAATGCTTTAAAAGAAGTAATGAGGGGCGATAGGTAAACTATTTTGAATTATCCATTTAATTTATATATGAATATTTATTTATATGTTCATGTGTTTGAGGTATGCAAAACAACCTATTGACCTTCCAATTATTGGAAACTCTAGCATACAGGCAACTGCTGCAGAAACCTTATTGAGAGCGTGTTGTAGCATTGAATGAAAGGTAAGCACCATGAAAAAACAAATTACAGTAATTGCTGTCGCAGTGGGGGTGGCTATATCTGGTGGTTTGCTCTACACAGCAACGAATAAACCAGATGCACCCAATCCACAAGCTGCCGCAGCTCAAATGCCAGTCCCTCAAGTTCCTGTTGCGGAAGTAATTACACGGGAACTTAACCCAACCGCAGAATATACTGGCTACTTATCAGCACCACAAAGCGTTGAAATCAAGTCCCGTGTTGGTGGTGTCATTAATAGTGTTAGTGTTCCCGAGGGTAGTTATGTTCGTAAGGGACAAGTATTATTTAAAATTGATCCTGAACCTTTTCAGGTTGCTCTGAATACAGCCCAGGCACGAATGAAAGCAGCAGAGGTTCAGTACAGCCAAGCTGTTCTGGATTATAATCGAGCAAATAAACTGGTCGAAAGTGGTGCCGTCTCCAATAAGGTTTATGACGATGCACTGGCAACCAAAAATAACCGCCAGGCTCAGGTACAGGAAGCTCAGGCAGCCGTCAGTGCAGCGAAGCTGGATTTATCTTATACCAATATTACAGCACCGATTTCAGGACGTATTGACCGTGTTCTTGTCACCAGTGGCAACTTGATTGCTGGTGGAAATACAGGCAATGCTACAGCCTTAACCACCATCGTTTCCGTCAATCCACTGTATGTTTATTTTGACCTTGATGAAAAAACCTTTCTCAATCTAAAGGAACAAAATAAATCTGGGCAATTCAATTTGCCAATCGAAATGGGATTGGCAAATACAGAAACTTACCCTTATACCGGGAAATTAAACTTTGTAAGTAATCAAATTGACCAGCGTACAGGCACGCTACGGGTTAGGGCATCTATTGCTAATGATTCAGGAGAATTAGCACCAGGTATGTTTGCCAGAGTTAAGCTGACCACTGGAAATAAACGGTCCACCATTCTAATAGATGATCAGGCGGTGGGTACAGATCAGGGCAATAATTTTGTTCTGGTTCTTGGTTCGAAAAATACGGTTGAATTTAGACCTGTAACACTTGGCTCAGTCGTTGATGGATTGCGGATTATTAGCAGTGGTCTGCAAACTGGCGATAAAGTCATTATTAAAGGACTGGTTCGCCCAGGAATACAGGTCAAGCCAAATATCGTTCCAATGCAAACGTCTGCTCCGACTGATAGTGCCGCAAAGGGGAAATAAACTATGAAGAATTTCCCTCATTTCTTTGTTAATCGGCCAATATTTGCGGTCGTGATCTCTGTGCTGATCGTCATTCTCGGTGCTTTATCACTGTTTAAGCTGCCATTGAGTGAATATCCAGCCATTACACCACCGACTGTACAGGTTATGGCAAGTTATCCTGGTGCCAACCCTAAAATCATTGCCGAGACGGTTTCCTCCCCTCTGGAACAAGCCGTGAACGGTGTTGAGAACATGTTGTATATGAGTTCTCAAACCGCAGCCGATGGCAAGATGGTACTGACCGTCACCTTTAAACAGGGTACAGACCCTGATAAAGCACAGATACAGGTACAAAACAGGGTTTCTCGTGCATTGCCACGCTTACCTGAAGAAGTTCAACGCATTGGTGTGGTCACTGAAAAAACCTCACCTGATATTCTCATGGTCATCAATTTGGTGTCATCCAACAAGAATCATGACCCACTATATTTATCCAACTATGCACTGTTAAATGTGCGTGATGAGCTTGCACGTTTACCAGGTGTTGGAAATATCGAGATCGGTGGTGCTGGTGAATATTCGATGCGTGTCTGGATTGATCCTGAAAAAGTGGCTGCCCGTGGTTTAACAGCCAATGATGTGGTTACAGCCATTCGTGAACAAAACATGCAGGTTGCTGCGGGTTCTGTTGGTCAACAACCAAATACAACATCGGCCTATCAAGTTACTGTTAATACGCTGGGACGTTTAACCACTGAAGAGCAATTCAGTGAAATCGTGGTTAAAGCTGGTGACACTGGACAAATCACACGCCTGAAAGATGTTGCACGAATTGAACTGGGTTCTGATGCCTATACCATGCGAGCTTTACTGGATGGTAAGCCAACATCTGCCTTGCAAATCTTTATGACGCCAGGTGCCAATGCACTCGATGTTTCAAGTGAAGTCCGTGAAACGATGGCAGAATTGAAGAAAAGCTTCCCTGACGGTGTGGATTATAAAATTCCTTATGATCCAAATATTTTCGTAAAAGCTGCTTTGAAATCAGTCATTACCACTCTGTTAGAAGCCATTGCACTGGTTGTGCTTGTTGTCATCTTGTTCCTGCAAACATGGCGTGCATCCATTATTCCTTTAATTGCCGTTCCCGTTTCACTGATTGGTACGTTTGCAATTATGTATTATTTTGGCTTCTCTCTGAATACATTGACTTTATTTGGACTGGTATTGTCGATTGGTATTGTGGTCGATGATGCAATTGTGGTGGTGGAGAACGTAGAACGGCATATTGCATTAGGCGAATCACCAAAAGAAGCTGCCCGTAAGGCAATGTCTGAGGTGACAGGCCCAATTATTGCGATTACTGCGGTTTTATCTGCTGTATTTATTCCGTCGGCATTTCTTACAGGATTGCAGGGTGAGTTTTATCGCCAATTTGCCTTGACCATTGCGATTTCAACCATCTTATCTGCAATCAACTCTTTAACACTTTCACCAGCTTTAGCAGGTATCTTACTTAAACCACATCAAGCTGGAAATAAAAAACGTGATTTAACCGAACGCTTATTTGGTTGGTTCTTTAGAGGATTCAATCGGTTTTTTGATAAGGCATCGGACAAATATGTAGGTGCAGTCCGCAAGGGGGTACGTTTAAGTGCCATCATGCTAATTTTGTATGTAGGTTTTCTTGGCTTAACTTGGTTAGGTTTTAACAAAGTGCCACAAGGCTTTGTTCCTGCACAGGACAAGTATTATTTAGTTGGTATCGCCCAGTTACCTACAGGTGCATCTTTAGACCGCACAGAAGCTGTAGTTAAACAGATGACGGAAATTGCACTGAATGAACCTGGTGTGGAAAGCGTCATGGCATTCCCTGGCTTTACACCAAGTGGTCCAGTCAATGTACCAAACTCTGCCTTGATGTTTGCCATGCTTGATCCATTTGAGGCTCGTCAGGACCCCTCATTATCAGCAGGAGCAATTGCTGGAAAATTAATGGGTAAATTCAGTCAGATTCCTGACGGATTTGCGGGCATCTTTCCACCACCACCAGTACCTGGCTTAGGTTCTATGGGCGGATTCAAACTACAAATTGAAGATCGGGCTGGTTTAGGCTTTGAAACACTGGCACGTGTGCAGGGCGAGATTATGGCGAAAGCCTCCCAGACTCCTGAACTTGTCGGTATGCTTGCGAGTTTCCAGGCAAATGCTCCACAGATTGAAGTTGATATTGACCGTGTAAAAGCGAAGTCACAAGGTGTACCACTGACTGATATTTTTGAAACACTACAAATTAACTTGGGGTCAATCTATATCAATGACTTTAATCGGTTTGGTCGTACTTATCGTGTAATTGCTCAGGCAGATTCCCCATTCCGTATGCAACCAGAGAACATTAATCTGTTAAAGGTGAGAAATGCAGCGGGAGACATGATTCCGCTTTCGACCTTTGTCACGATTAAGCGTAGTTCTGGTCCTGATCGTGTTATGCACTATAACAGCTTCCCATCAGCCGATATTAGTGGTAACGCTGCACCAGGTTATTCATCTGGTCAGGCAACTGCCGCAATTGAAAAAATTGTGCAGGAAACATTGCCACAAGGCATGACCTATGAATGGACCGATCTGGTCTATCAGGAGAAAAATACAGGCAATACTGCGGTCATGGTTTTTGGTTTGGCAATTGTTTTGGCGTTCCTTTTCCTCGCAGCTCAATACAACAGTTGGTCAATGCCTTTTGCAGTATTACTTATTGCACCAATGGCCTTGTTATCTGCGATTGTAGGTGTTTGGGTAACTGGTAGTGATAATAACATCTTTACCCAGATTGGCTTCGTTGTTCTGGTGGGACTTGCTGCAAAAAATGCCATCTTAATTGTGGAGTTTGCCCGAGCTAAAGAGGATGAGGGTTTGAATCCTTTTGATGCGGTACTGGAAGCAGCCCGATTAAGATTACGCCCAATTCTGATGACCTCAATTGCATTTATTGCTGGTGTGATACCACTGGTATTAGCCACAGGTGCTGGTGCAGAAATGCGTCATGCCATGGGTATCGCTGTTTTCTCTGGAATGCTGGGCGTGACAATCTTTGGTTTGCTGTTTACACCAATTTTCTATGTCGTCATTCGTAATTTTATTCTGCGTAGAGATCAGGCCAAAGCAATCGTACAGGAGGGTTCAAAATGAAAAATTTAACACTTCATTTAAACCGATACACCTTCCTCAAGAAAGTGAGTGTACTAACCATTGCCACTATTCTTGCAGGATGTTCAATGGCACCAATATATGAGCGACCTGTCTCTCCTATGTCGGAACACTATCCAACAGGAGAGGCTTATCCAGGGCTGCAAGTGAACAATGGAAAGCAAACAGTCGCAGCCGATATTGGCTGGCATGATTTTTATACCGATCCTGTCTTGCTCCAACTCATCGATCATGCATTAAAAAACAATCATGATTTTAAGGTGACAGCTTTAAATGTTGAGGCGATAGAAGCACAGTATCGTATTCGTCGTGCTGACCGTTTACCACATGTGGGTGTTACCGCAGAGTCAGCCAGTCAGCGTTTACCGTCTGATCTTGCTTATAACCCCCGCATGTATCAGGTTGGTGTTACTTCGGTCGCATGGGAAGTCGATTTATGGGGCCGAGTACGCAGCCTGAGTGATCAGGCTTTACAGAACTATTTGGCTTCTAAAGAGGTCCAGACAGCATCACAGTTAAGTCTGGTATCCGCAGTTGCTAATGCTTATCTGGTCTATAAGTCCGATCAGGAAACGTTAGGTTTAACCAAGGCAACTTTGGCGACACAGCAGAAATCTTATGACTTGACAAAGAAACTTGTTGATGTTGGTAACGCAACCCGATTTGACTTACGCCAAGCTGAAATAGGATTGCGCACAGCACAAAACAATTATGCAAAATTCTTGCGTATTACTGCACAGGATCGTAATGCTCTGGTGTTACTTCTGGGCTCACCATTAACACAGGAACTGGCGGTCCAATTGGACCAGTCCCCCAAAATTCCTGATCAGGTTGTCATGCAGGATATACCAGTTGGTTTGCCATCGGATCTACTTCAACGTCGTCCAGACATTCGTGCCGCAGAACATAAGCTTCAGGCTGCTAATGCAAACATTGGAGCGGCCCGTGCAGCATTTTTTCCGTCTATTACCCTAACGGGTTCGGCAGGTACGGCAAGTTCCAGTTTGGATAATCTCTTTAATGCAGGTACAGGTGCATGGAGTTTTATGCCCAAAATTAACTTGCCCATATTTAGTGCAGGTTTAAATCAGGCAAATCTGGATCGCTCACACATCATGAAGCAGATTGAAGTCATCAACTATGACAAATCTATACAAACAGCTTTTCGTGAAGTTGCTGATGGGCTGGCTGGCAAATCCACGCTAGATGAACAGATCAAATCGCAGCAGCAAATGATTGCGGCCAGCCAGGATGCCCATAAGTTGGCAACCTTACGTTTTGATGCTGGTGAAGATAATTATCTCGCAGTCCTCGACTCACAACGAACTCTGTATGCATCTCAGCAGGCACTTATACAGACCCGCCTAGAACGCCTGAATAATCAGGTCAACCTCTACAAGGCATTAGGTGGAGGCTGGAATGAACATACCGTACAAATTGAACGTAAATCTTTGAAATAGCACATTGATGGAGTTCTTCTCTTGATGGAAAGAGATGAACTCCTAAAAAGATGAAACAGAATATGAGGTCATATAAATGAAATTTATTATCCACGATATAGAAAATTTCCCATTTGTTGAGTTTAAGCAAGATCAGGCAGTTCCAGGCTATTCACCTCAATGGCAGTTGGAAATGCAGGAGTTCCTGGAAATGAGCAGTCCGTTTGTGATTGTTTATGATCAATTATCAATGCAAGAAACACCTGAAGACTTTAAACAACGTGGTCTTTGGCTTAAAAACCATAAAGATGAACTTAATAAATTGTGTAAGGCAATTATCTGCATTGAACCTGATCAGGAAAAAAGAGTTGCCATCAGAAAGATGACGGAAATGGCTGTAAAGGCATTTGGCATTCCTTATGAAATCGTCAATACCAGGGAAGATGCCGAACGGATTGCTGATGAACTTACTCAAGTCTAAGGTGAATGTGATGAACATTATTTATATCAATCAATTGAAGCAAAATGTTGATGGTCAAGAGGAAAAATCAAAGCCTTTTTTCATGACATTCTTACTCATTCTTATGACGTTAGGATTAGCTTCAATTTCGCATGCAAAAGCACCGATCAATACAGCTTTGGAAACCGTGGAGAGCTATTTTAATATCTGGAATGGTACGCAGCCAGATGACCTGACTAAGGTTCTTGACCAGAATGTTGAGTATTTCAATACAAGTAATGAAGAAACCCGTAAAGGTACAGCATCTGTAATTGAGGTACCTAAGTTTTTATTAACAGTCATTCCTGATCGAAAGATGACGCTTACATCCCCACCACTCATTGTTGGTGATAAGGTTGCTGTTGAATGGCAGCTTCAGGGAACCCTCAATAAAAAAGACCAATCTGGTAAAAAAGATGCAAAAGTAATCACTTTTAAAGGTGCTTCATTTTTTGAGGTTAAAAATAATAAGATTACATACATCGGTGATTACTACAACAATCATCCATTGCGTAGTCAGTTAGAGCCATAATCAGGAGTGCTATAAAATGTCTTCGCACAACCATACACAAGATCACAAGCATAAACACTCTGAACATGATCATAACCATGATTATTCTGGGCATAAGCATAGTCATGGTAATGGCCATAAACACAACCATGATCACTCAGGACACCATCATGATCACGACCATGATCATGACCACAGCCATATCCCGAGTAATAAAAAAATTCTGACCATAAGTTTTTTACTGATTACCATTTTTATGGCAGTGGAATTTATAGGTGGTTTTATTACCAATAGTTTGGCCTTGATTTCGGATGCCGGCCACATGCTGAGTGACTCTGTTGCACTTGGTATTGCACTTGCAGCAGTCTTTATCGGTCAAAAACAGATTACCAAAAATAAAACATACGGCTATCAACGCTTTGAAATACTGGCTGCTGCATTGAATGGTATTACACTGGTTGGTATCGCACTGTACATCTTTATTGAGGCAATTCTACGGTTCCAGCAGCCACAACATATTGAAGTACAAGGGATGTTGATCGTTGCCAGTATTGGATTACTGATTAATATCATTGTTGCAGTAATGATTTTTAAAGGTAGTGACACCGAACATGACTTGAACATGAGAGGTGCTTACCTACATGTACTCAGTGATTTGTTAGGTTCTATTGGCGCAATTGCTGCTGCGCTATGTATCTACTTCTTTGGATGGGCCTGGGCAGATACTTTAGCCAGTGTTCTAGTTGCAATACTTGTTCTTCGCAGTGGATATTCAGTTGTAGTAAAGGCTTCGCATGTTT
Source organism: Acinetobacter sp. L-24 (assembly GCF_056857555.1). Next base: position 61,813 of record NZ_JBSXNI010000041.1, read on the forward strand.
TAATGCAGGGTACACCAGAAAAATTTGACTTGGCAGAAATCAAAGAAACCATTCTTCAAGACCAGCGAATTCAGGGAGTACATGATTTACATATATGGAGTCTGACAAGTAAACGTTATATTTTATCCTGCCATATTGTTGTAAGTGAAGAAATGAGTATGCAGGAAGTGCAGATACTCTTACATGATCTGGAGAATGTCATACAAAATCTAGGTATTGAGCATGTCACTATTCAGGCTGAAACATCACTCAACAATCACGATGATATTCATCATTGCATTATTGAAAATATACCAAAGGATTCAGAACACTGAGTTTAAAAAGGTTAAATATTCCTAATATAGGTGCTTATCTAGTCACACAAGTGGTACCCAAGTTTAATGGCACTTAAAAGTGCCATTAAACTATATATAATTCAATTTGATATGTAAAAAATTACCCATAGGAAAGAATTATGGACTAGGCTAAAAGAAGATGGTCACAATTGTAAGATTCGAAAATTATTTTTCCTCCTTTTCCTCCTTTTCCTCCTTTAACTTGATATTCGTAATTCCAATTTTTCTTAGAGCATTCAATAACGTTGATTCACCCTCTGACAAGCCAGCAGATTTTGAATGTCTAAAAACAAATAATTGAGTAACCAAATTGGAACCTAGGAGAGTTGTCGTATAAGAACCCTCTGACGAAGGCAGGTTCTCCATGAGCCCAGAAATATACTGCTCAAATTGTTCTACGGTTCTTGACCTAAATATTAGACCAGCATGCCCACGCTCCTTGAGAACACTATCCCCATCTACAGTGGAAACGTAAGTCGCTGGTTGTATATCGAAAAGATAAACTGGAGGGCAATTTACAAGAGATAATCGGATGATCAATGCTCCACGAAGTGCTGTTTTATTTGAGTTTGCATAACACCAATTTTTATAAGCTTGTTTTTCTCCATCTGTAATATCTTTATTATTTAATGTTTCTGAATTAACGAAAAAGGCCATGAGAGTGGGTTTATCGTTGTAATCAAACTCTTCCTCAAAAGTATAATAGTGGACTGCATTGACAATACTGGGATTTAACAAACGTGCCTTTAAACATGCATTCCATAGGCCCATGATTCTTCCATGATCTGGAGCTTCAAACTCTGTATCTCCATTAGTGGTCGGGTTAATTTGGACATTTAGAACTTCCTTAGAGCTATCAGGTTCTCCTGTACCAACTGTATTGGTTTCTTTAGTATTTTTCTTTCTCTGTGGCTGGGTGATGGTTCTTTCATACTTTGTTTTACTTTTTTCCCCGATAGGGCCTGAACCTAACCATGTAAATTCATGACCTAAAATAACCGATTGTAATAATGGTTTGCGCCCTCCTTGATCTTCAGATACGTTAATCTGACCAGGACCTAGTTGCAACTGAGGAGGATTAGGTGAGTTGACATCTACAGGTTTCTTAATGCGGTGAATTACCTTTGGAACACGTCTGATAAGTGTTTGATCAGGTAGTTCTATTCCAAGAACTGTCAAGGCTAAAAAAGCATTGGTGTCAGGAATACAAAAACCTGAAACCCTAATTTTTCTCGTTTCCTCATGCCATGGCATTACTTTAGGGTATATATGGTTTCTTTGAGTAAAATCATCATGTTTTGCAATACTGCTAAATAATATCCTTACGGCATCCTGGGTATATTCGCTGTATTTATAGTAGGCAATAAATACATGATCATCTGATGTGAGGCTATCACCAATAAGGATCGTCCAGGTATTTTCTTCTTCTGGATGAGGTGTGTAGAGCCGTTCATGTCTTTCGGCCTCATCATATGTTGTCAGAATTCTAGGAAGTTCTGTAGAGAGACCATATCCTCTTACCAGAAACTCAAAACAAGGTACGAGAAGCTCCTTATATTCCTGATCCTTTAAAGAAAAAGAAATACAATTCTCACGTTGGCCTGGGTTAATATAAAATTTATTCCTATCTGAGAAGAAATGATCTATTTTCCCTGTCTTTTCGTCTCGCTTATATGTTTGAATATAGGTATGTTTAAAATCCGTATGGTCAATATCAAACTCCCGTATTTCTAAGGGAAGATAATCAACCAATCGTTCATGATGCCAAACTGTGCCAATGGGCCAAGACACCAAATCTGTCATATTGGCATCAATAAAAATAAAATTATCTGTGGGTGTGTAATCTTCCAGAAGTTCCCTAAAAGCAACATGAACTTTAGGTTGGGTATTTCTACGTTCAGCTTTTGCTAACGCCCCATACCACCACACCATTAAGAACTTTTCAGCATTGGATTCAAGAACTTTGAATGCGGGTGATTTTTTTTTATCTGAAGAGTTATCAGTATTTTCTTCATTAGAATGATTGTTCATGATCAACCTCTCTATTGGTAATATTATCGACTAGTCAATTCTTCTTATAAGTTCAGTTCGGCTGTAGGGATATATTGTCCATCTACCCAATCGTAAAGCTGGATATCGCAAATACCATTCAAGCGATGTCCCAAGACCATTGCAAAAACTGAGGGTGCTTTAATAAAGAGGTGTAATTTAGATAACTTATTTTCGGATTTAAATGAAACTAAAGCAGATTTTGCCTCTCTCACAGCAAGATTTAGAGTCTCCATATTATCAATGGCATGGGAGCTTTCTAAATTCAATCTAGGCAAGTTCTTTACTTCATTAATCGTAGAGTCAATGTCGTTACCTATAGCTGTAGGAAATCCGATAGTGACTATGGCTTCAGTTTCACCCTGTCGTTCAACAGCGTCGATTTTAGTAAAAAATTGTCCCTCTTTTTGCTTATGGTCATCAGTGCGATATGCGAGGCCATTATGTTCTATTTCAAGTAGGAAATTACGTGTGGCACTAAAAACATAGCCAAGCATACATGCGGTGGACATTCTTTGTTTGCCATCTATAAGGAGGGTTCTACGGTCACCACTGCTATGAATGAAATCCCCAATCGATACTGCTTTTTTGATTAGGTTGTTCCAGTCGCTGGAGGTTTTTTGAGCACGATCAGGACCATTGAAATCACTAATATCTAAGTTTAAGTCTTGATACTGACTGGATGATGCTGAAAGATTAATTTTAATAGGATCTAATAGCCACTGGCTTCTATCTTCTTCAAGAGCATGGCAAATAAAATTTTCAAAGTCTTTGCGATATATTGGACCAAAAGAAGAACGAGAAATCAGGTTTTTAAACTGATCTCTTAACTGTTTGGCTTTACGTGTAGTGAGTTCAATATTGGATAATTTCTCTTCAATTTCACCTATAAATACAGAGTCACTATCTTCAGCATTGAAAGACAGGAAATCAACATGATCAAGTGCGAACTCAGCAAGTGAGGTTTCGAATCCTTTATCGCTACACCACTGAATAATATCCTGACGACTTTTTTGTAAAATCACAGAATCTGCACTGTATGAAGAACCAACACCTCTAATTCTCTCAATTTGGGCAAGAAATGGGTGAAGTGTAGAGGTATAGAGTGGGCATACTAAACCAAAGCGAGTATATTCACCTGATGGAATATCAAAAGCCTCCTTGAAGCGCTTAATTTCTTTCCAAAAATCTGTAGAAGTCAGCGGATGATTTTTGGCTTCATACATGACACGCTGTAACTCGTTTTCTGAAGAGAAGTAGCAAACCTCGACATCACCTATTGATTCACTCACAATGTGGCTAAAAGCACTTTCAGATAGCCAGAGAGGCAAGTTCTTTAATACAAAAGCATCCTGATACTCAAACCCTACTCGTGCAATTGCACCACCAGTTGATTGTTTTTCTAACAGACTTGCACTCATTATTATCTCTCTAAATTTAGGGTGGATGGGTAACAGGAACCATCTGGTAGGTAGGTGTGGGCACTGCCCTCAAGATGATTGTTTTTTAAATGAAAAATCAGTAAGACTACGAAATTTGCACCCACTTTTGGGTCGGACACCAATTCCCTCATGGTGTGATGGTCTTTACTGCTGGGTTGTACACTAAAGAGAGGATGGCTATGCCATTCACCTAAATAGTTAAATTTTTGATAATTATTGTTTGTTGATTTATGAAAAAGGCGAATTGCTTTAATAGCATCCGTAATTCCACGTACAAAGGATGCTATCGTTCCACTCTTTTGAACAGTTAATGAGCTAACTCTAAAATGGTTTGTACCTATATGCTCACCCATTAAAACACCGCCACATTCGTGGGTTCCAGACTTCAACAGGGCTTTTATCAGTAAAATTTGTATATCAGTAGGAATGGATATTTTCAGCATTAGTATTAACCTTTTATCGGTTCAGGTTCTTCAATAGAATTGCCATTTTCACTTTCAGATATCTGTTTATCCGTAGGAGATTCTGTTACTAACGCACCTGAACAATCGATAGGATGGGTATCAAAAGGACATTGAAATATCCAATATTTACGGAACCCTATTAAATATGCTGAATATGGATAAGAGGATTGCTCATCAATTGTACATAAAGTATCTAATATGAACTGAGTCATAGACGCTGCAAGAGCCGTTACATCTGCATCTGATGCAATATATGTTTGGTTTTGTGTTTGAAAGCCGTAATTATTAACTTTGCCTTCTGGGATTGGTTCCAACGTTTGTAAGACACCATAAATATGATTGCGAAGCTCTAAAGGTGAGGCATCTAACGTTGGGCGACTACGGGCCATCATTGCTCCACCACCGCCACCAAAGATTTCACCCCATACCATTGGTATATGTTTTCTTTTAGCAATCGCAGCTAAGGTTAGAAATGTATGTGAGCTTGCTGTGGCATCAATAATCAGATTACATGTACTAATGGCATTAGCAATATTGGAATTTAAATGAGGATTTTCCTGTCCACCAATTTGCATTTCATACGTTTCAACCTGCATGTCTAATGCAGTTCGTTTTAATGCTCTTTCAACAGCATGGGTTTTAGCAAAGCCAACATCTAACCAGTTGAGTTCATTACGGACAAGATTCTGGGGTGCCAGAATATCATCATCAATAAGTAGAAAGTTTTTACAGCCAGACCGTGCCAGTGAAATTGCAATTTTACTTCCTAACGATCCAAGACCAATAATTACTATCTTTGCATCATTGATATTGCTAAATTGTGCTGGCAATCTTTGATTCTGATCATCATGTAGATTAATAGCTGGATAACTTACGAAAAGTGGTGCTGTATTATTAATTAAGAATAGTTCCAAGTTACCTTTTAAGTCATATAACAATAGAGGCTTTATGGAACTTGTGAATTCCTCCTGAGTAGGCCATAAATTGCCTAAAAAGGATTCTAACGAAAGTCGATCATTTACAGATTCCTTTAATAAATGAACAGAATCAACTCTTATTGCCCATCCAGACAATTCAAATCTTTCATTAGAAAATGATGGGACGATGTCAGGTAGAGGTTTGTTCTGAATATTTGTTGGAACAATAACAGTCTTGTCCCGAAAGCTTGAGATGGCAACCTTAAAGTCCATTTTTTCAGGGTCACTATTTAAGAGTATGTGACGTAACATTGGTGTTTCAATGAACCTTTCTGAAATACCTCTTAATTTTTGACCTATTGTTTCAGAATGCCTAGAGGGCACAGGTTCTACATCCATCTCCAATACAGTCATTGCGTCTGTTAATAAAAGAATCTGGGCACTTCTAATTAGTTCCACTCCACTGATATTGGTATTCCAATTATCTGGACCGTATTCTAGACACAGCACTCCTGAGCCACCGTACTGGTGCAAGATACTCCATCTTTCACCAGAGTTTTGTGGGCGTATATATGCTGGTAGCTCTGGGAAAAGCTCTGGATATACTAAAACACCATTAAAATCTATAGTTCCTATCTTGAGAGAGAAGTTTAAATGCAGTTCATTAGTGTCTGTTGAGTTCCACTCCTGAATCTTAAAACTGTTTTCCTCATTTTCAAGATCGGTCAATAACTGCCGTTCTTGAATCAAGCGTTCTAATGGTGTTTTTAGCAGTTCCATTACGCAAAGCCTCCTGGTTTATTTGGATAAACAGGGGTTGATGGAAATGTTAATCCTGCACCTAAAGCTGAACGGATTAAAGAGCTGGCCATATCAGCAGAATTTGCACTTTTGTGTGATGCCGAACGAGGAAAACGATTACCCAAGACCTGCCGCCATAGAGCTAATGCTTTATCATCATCTGTTTCATTTAAGGCATTTCGTGCAATAGCAGCTTGTTCTTTTACCTTTTCATAAAAGGTTTTGAACTCATCTGCTGTGACCGCAGAAAAAACATTATTGCCTGCAACACCAGGATCTTCTAAATGTGGAATTATGCCTAGTGACGCATAAATCCCATAAGAATCCCTGATTGTTTCTAAAAGATAAACAAACAACTTTTCATAGTTGGATTCGTAGTAATTCATATGCTTGGCAACCAGGCATTCTAAAATGAATCCTTTTGGTCGTTTTAAATCAGATAAGTTCTCACGACGCCACCATTTAAATAGCTTCACAAGAGGCTTAAATCGACCATTTGCATTTTTATTCACCTCAACAGTCCACTCGGTATGGGCTGGAGGGTTGGTAACTAGCCATTCTTCAAGATGAATGTCTGGAATCAGATAGCCACCATATCCATCTGAAATGATAGGGACAACATCCATATCAACTTTTTTCAACTTAACATTTACTGAACGACGGTTAACGGTAAGATCGGTATATCCAATATCCTTTAATGCTGTATGGACTGCATCTAAGACAATTTGGGGATCATCGTTAATTGTATGGTTGGTGCGAGCAATAATATCTACATCTGGTCTTTGTGTAATCCCGCCTATGGTGGTCGGACGTACTGCCGTATTTCTTTTATAAGAACCTGATAAGAACGTATGCACATGTACTTTGCTGAATTCATTATGCACTTTTAAAGCATCACGAAGCGTATTATGTGCGCTTGAACAATCATTAACCGTTGTTGTAGATGGTTCAATATCGGAAAGTAGGTCAAGAAACTGCTGTTGAGTTGTCATAATTCTCTCTGAGCCCATGTACTAAAATGGGGCATAAAATTAAGTGCGATCAGAAAAATTAAGTAACCTACTGCTGTGAACTTTGTTGCACAGCAGTAGGTTATTTAACCTCGTTTACGATATTGAGTTTGAGTTATCAGGATCATCCGATTTTTTATTACGGATAGCATCCTTTTCTTCTTTCAATGGCCGAGTTCTAGGAAATTTAAAATATCCAGTTGGATGGACAATAATTTTTCCAGATTTATGGCGATAAGATTTACAAAACACGAAGTCTTGATTTTCGGTAGGCATTGTTAGCCCTCCTATTTTGGCGGCTCGTTTTTCAGGACGCATACCAAAATAAGCGGGTAAATCTTGAGATTTACGGGCCTAAATGTTAGAATGGGGTTCTGACAGCCAGATCTAACATGAGGTATGCGTAGGGCTTAGAGCCATATGCCTTTCCTGTGTGAAAATCTATCAAGCCGACTCTACCCAATAGAGTCGGCTTTTTAATTTATGAAACCATCTCGATGGTCTCCATTGAATCTAGGTCAAAATAATATAGTTTTTTAAAGTCATCTTCATATAAGTCAAATAATTGAGATAACTCACTAATGACAGATGTTGATGTTTTTTTTGCGTCTATTGCGTAGTCAAAGAGCATTGAAGCTACTCTATATGTCGCTTCTCGATCCAATTCATTTGGTTCAACTTTACGATAACCACGCATAGCCATTTGCCGCCATAAATTGGCACTTTGACTTGAAGTTATAGTTCCTAACTCTGACGCCCTATAGATTAAGGCCGCCATTGAGGTTTTCCATTCCTTTTTAAGTCTTAGATAATGAGCTAAATTGGTTGAACCTAATTGGTCAATAATTTTTTCTTCTGGCATTAAGAATTCGGCAGCAAAGTCATTTGCTTCTTTTTCCATGAACTCAGATGGCTCTTCATGGAGGACCAAATGCCCAAGCTCATGTGCTAATGTGAAGCGTATTCTGTCATTTGGCTGGTTTGCATTTAGAAATACGCATGGAGACACACCATGAATTTTTAAGGATACGCCATCAACATTGTTATCTTTAAAGTCGCATAAAAAGACTAAAACCCCTGCATCTTCCACAGTGGCAGTTAGGTTTTCAAGAGGTTCATTTCCTAACGCCCACAATGATCTAAGCTTTTTAGCCGCTTCTTGAGGAGTGTTTACATCTAGGCCAATTTTAAAAGTTGGTAAGGAATTTTTTCTTTTTGGCACATTTGTGAACAATTCTAATGTTTGTACATGGCCCATTTTTAACATCATTTCAGCATTCATGCGGCTCAATGCTTTAGCTGTGGTAGAGCTTTTTTTTCTATATGCATGCAAACTAATTGGTAGTGCATTTAGCTTTTCAATATGTTCGAAAAATCGTATAGGGAAATGTAGGGCATTGGATAGATTTTGGATAACTTCATCGGAGGGTTTTAAGTCCCCACTTTCAATTTTAGATAATGAAGCCTGGGTAATAGACTGTCCCATTACAGCAATTAGTTCAGTTTGACTAAGACCACGAAAGTTTCGTGCAATACTAAGCATGTCAGGATTGAAATGAGTCATATTCACCTCCAAGATCATTGACTTACAGATCAAGTTAATCGAATAATAACTGAACAAAAAAGCATATGCAAATTTTTCTTCAAATTATTCCTAAAATGTTTCATTTTTATCTAATCTTGCTTTATGTAGTAGTAGTTTTTTATTCAGGCACAATATATAGTGTTTTTGATTTTACATTTTATTTGATTTTTTTAAATTTACTTGAAATCTTATATCAAAATTTGAGCATGAGAATATTATGGCAAAGATAGAAAATGATCAGTGTTCTTGTGAGAGGTAGCTTAACTTTTGAGTATTTAGAAAAGGCCACTTTATTAAATCTTTGATCATTTTTTGGGAATGTTAAAGTGATTTATTCTTATAAAAATCAGGTTTAAGGGCGATTGGGTTTTTTGGGTAAGTTAATTTTGATTGTTTGAGGCGAGATAATGACTGAAGATGCGAAATGTAAGATTCTAGATATTCTGTTGGAAAAGTGGAAGAAAATTTTACTTGGGCGTTATCCTGGCTGTGAAGAGTTAATTGAATTAGCACTTAAAAGTCTTGAAGCATTAACAGAACGCTTTTATGGTTATGAACTTAATGATACCCAATTCGACACGGCTATTTTATTAGAACAACAATATCATCAAAGATTGGGTGAATTAATTGTTGCTGACCGTCTTTTAAGAGATGGATTTGAATTGAGTAGTAAAGATTTCGGACCTGATTTCAAAGCTACAAAAAACGGGAAAACAGTTTGGTTTGAAGTTGTTACTCCGAATCCAAATGATGAAATGGTGCAAATCTTGGAAGATGTGCAAGGACGGTTATTTCCAAAACATGAAACTAATTGTCGAGAGAATTCTTTAGCATTGTTGAAAATGACAGGGGTTATAGAAACTAAGGCTAATATTATAAAAGGTTATATTGAGAAGAAAATTATTCCTGAAGATGAGCCAGTTGTAATTGTTGTAAATGACTCATTGTTTTATCCACTAGATGTCTATATGGTTGGGGTAACTGAAGAGGTACAAAAAGGGTCAAGTGGTTTACCACTTGTTATAGAAGCTTTATTAGGTTTAGACAGGCCTTATTGGCAGCCTCCAGAATCCCCAACTGAGCCTTATCAACTTAAATGGAATACAAGAACTGATGTATTTAAAGATAATGGCAGCCCTGTATCAACAGATAGATTTCAATCGGACGAATATAAACATATATCTGGTGTGTTTGTAATGACTGCACGAGAAGATTACGGAATTAGCCTTTCTGTATATGGTGATGAAAAAAATGTAGGCTTATTGGTTAAGAACTTAAATAGTAATAATATTCTGCCAGATGGCCTACTTAAGACACGCACTTATGATAGTAATGAATTGCGTAAGTTAATAGATCCAACTATGCGTAAGCCAATAACTAGTTTAGTTACCCGCACTTTACATGGGCAGTATTTCTTCATGGTTCAGCATCTGAACAAACTTTCCCAAGAACATGTAATAGAGGAATCGTAGTAGAAAATAAATTTAATGAAAAATATAAATACAAAAGATATGGCTGAAGTTTTTTAAAAGTTAGGAATACATTTGACTATTTTGAAGCAATTTACTCTTCTTTTAGGTGTTATTAACTTTTTTAATTTTGTCGCACAGTTCTTTGTAATGTCGCATAGTTCATTGGAAATGACAGGTGGGCTGCATGGCGCATGCGCGTCGTAAATTCCATGAACTGCATGTGACCAAAAAAAGTCAGGTCGCTGAACAGGCATTAGTGCTGATTCAGAAACTGTATGCCATAGAAGCAGAACTCAGGAAAAAGACCGATGGTACAGCAGAACAGCGCCGCGAATACCGACAACAGCATAGTCAACCGGTGATGCAACAACTGTATGAATGGCTCAACCAACATCAACTGACTGTGCCATCGAGTTCTCCAACCGCCAAGGCGATCAATTACACTCTGAAGCGTTGGCCAGCCTTAAGCCGCTATCTGGATGATGGCAATCTACCGATTTGCAATAACTGGGTGGAAAACCAGATGCGCCCCTGGGCGTTGGGACGTAAGAACTGGTTATTTGCAGGTTCGCTGCGCAGCGGTCAGCGAGCAGCCAATATTATGACATTAATCCAGTCAGCAAAGCTGAATGGGCTGGATCCCTATGCCTATTTAAGTGATGTGCTGAAAAGGTTGCCGACACATAAAGTGACTCAGATTGAAGAATTGCTACCACACCGCTGGAAACCTGAACCGAATTAAAAAATAGGCATGGGGTTCAGCGGACGCTTACTCTACGTAATATCTAGCTTCAAAAGTTCAGATGGATCTATGCGCTGACGGAATGAACATGCGAGTTCTTTTACAATTTGATTTTGATATTGTTTGCGGTCGAATGTGTCAAAAGCTGAAACCTCAATTTCAGGATCAGTGATTGCATTTAGAAGATCCTTGGTTGCATTGAGTGATGCTGTAGGACAAACATAGATAAGGTTAAGCACTGAAGTACGAAGCAAAATATCTAATAAGTGATATTTGGGCGGTTCCAGTTCCTTATCTACATTAGAAAAGTAGTTCACAAGATAAATGTCATTTGATAAATGCAGATTGATATTGTCAATGAGATCTTTGGTAACACCGTCAAGAATGCCATTCACCTTCAACAAAAGTTCAGTGTTTTCTATGTCTTTAATTTTTTGCGTATCGACACGTTCATTAAATAAGTTGTTTAGATTTCTCAAAAACTTTGGTTGTGGCGCCGTAGTTTCAAAATACATCTGATTTTTAATACGGTTCTTCATGTAAGTTTGGATCATCTTAGCTTCAGAAGAAAGAAACTCAATCTTAAACGTGTCGTATGACACTAGATCAATAAATACTTGCTGGCCAGCACCCGACTTAATATCAAACCAGTTCATAAAAATACTGGCTTTGAGTGATTTCAATTGTTTAAGAATAGCCGTCTTCTCAAAATCATTCATATTGAAGTAGCTACTTGAAAAAGTATCGAGATAAAACTTCCATTTATCTTGCACTATATTCCACGCTTGATTAATAGAAATGATTGGAGCATCTATAATTTCATCTTTGATGGATTTTGACAGCTCATACAATTCATTTAAACGTGCTTGATAGTTGAAGTCTTGAGTAATCACATTCTTTTCTGGTGTTGTGGACTCAGAATCTTCAAGATCCGCACCAACCAATAAATAAGCATCGGTTACTTTTGGTGTTTCCTTATTTGACGGTGCTGGTACTGGAGCACTAGAAAGTTCAGTGGAAAAAGTTTCATCATCTTCCGCTGGCGTATACGGCGGTGTAGTCTCTTCATTAGGAGAACGTGCGTCTGTACGTTCAGCAAAAAAGTAAAACAATTCTTCTTGCGGTGCAACTTTAAACGGCGTCACATTATTATTGATGATTGCTTTTACAACATGGTTTGCCAGTTTTAGCGTGTAGGATAGGGCATGTATATAAAGCTCTAATGTTGCAAAGTCACTGGTATCAACTTCATTAGCACCAAACCAAGATAGGTTACGCAGCTCAAGCCAGCTCGTGAAAGAATCGTGAGAGCTATTAAAACTTAGATCTATGGTCTTGGACAAATAGATAAAAACGCAATACAAAAACCTATTTTTGTACTCATACGTAAATACATCAGAATCGGTCCAGATCTTATTCTCAATGAGAGCAAGAATGTAATTTAAAAGCTCATGGTGTTTAATCGAATCGATTAAGTTGTCTGGGAATACTTTTAGTTGATTAAGGTGTGGTTTTACAGGTGCATCATTGGATGGTTTAAGGAAGTGGTAGAACAAGTTAAATGTTTGCGTATCATCTATATCAATTACAAGTTCATAATCATCTTCATCTACGTTATTTAGATCCTGTTGAATATCGACTATTTGCCCGGTGTGACCTTTTGAACGGTCAATCTCGCAGATACTAAAAAGAATAGGCAAAACCCCGACAATATTACGGTTGTCAATTGTTTGATAGTGGGTATCAAAAAATATCGTATCAGCTAAAAACGTACCTTTATGATAGTTGAGAAAGAAGAATAGTACGTTAATTAAAGAACGGTGATTTTCACCAGAAGAGGTGTTAGAAGTAGCGTTAAAGTCATCGAAAAAAACTAAATTTGTATCCATCTAAAAATACTTTAAACCACACCCTTAAACTATTACTAATAAGCATATAAGTTTTAAGAGAGGGTTTAAAGTTAATTTTAAATATATTTAATGGAGTTTAAGACATCGGGCTTTGTAAGCGCTCTACATTTGATGAAAGGTCAGAAACATCTTGCTCTAAAGTCATTGCCTGGTCTATCGCACGTTTCATTAAATATTCTTGATTAATTTCTTTAGGCTCTTTACGAGTAGCATTCTTTTGTTCTTCTTCTAATTTGAAACGTTCAAAAGCGAAAATAGAACGAATAATACATAAGCTATCTTCAAGTAGGTCTGAATGCACTTTAGGAAAAATTAGATCAGGATCTAAATCAGATGCGACTTGGTTAAATAGCATAAATTGATCGCGATGTTCGATAAGAAATTCATCATATGTACCGAACTCAGATTCGATCATATCTGGAATATTTGCGAGAGTAGAGACTTTCGTATCTTGTGATAACAGAATTGAATCACCTGATGGCGCAACTAAAGCATGAATAGGTTGTTCTGCAATAGGAGCCAACAACACTACAGTAAATGGGCGTGTTTGGTTTTTCATGGTTAGTCCTAATTAATATAAAAAAAGCTTTGGCCAAAAAGTCTATTTTGAAATTTTGGTAGGTTAATGGAATCGAATAGAAGGTCCGTTTCTTTAGTACACTTCTGATTAATTAGATAAATGAGATTTTGAAGAAGTGCAATCAATTTAAATGGACTGTTGTATTCATTGAATATGGGTGCAGCAATGCAAAGAGTCTTTTTTCTATCGGTTGATAATGCCCATGGGTTCACCAGGTTAAAGCTCACCTTGGCATTATTATGTTCAATTGGTCGTGCATAAATATCAAGAACATCGGATAAAGTAGATACCTTTAATTCTTTTGAAATGTCAGTAAGAATCTCACTGACTTGAAGCGCTGTTTTATCATGAATATCGCTTATAGTGATGCAAACACCACTATTACTATTCATTAAATTTGCATAAAGAACTTCAATAACCATGGACTCGTCTTTGGATAAATCCTTTAAATTGGCATTGACTAAATCTATGATCCGATCTGATTTTTGTTCAAGTTTAATTTGAAGCAAAAGCGGTTCATTCTTTTTTGAAACAGGGAGTACTTTATAATCGTTAAGATTGTAATTTAACCGCTTCATTTCAGTAATCAGCGTTTCTTTGGCATTATCAAAAAGCTTCTGATCTCTCTTGGTTAAACCAATAACAAAATTTGTGGACATGAGTATATTCATGATCCACAAAGCAGTAGATAAGGATAAAACACTATCCTTAACAACTTCTGAATCTGAATCAGAAAACCCAGATATTTGCTTGATTTTGTCGGTTATCGAAATCATGTGAACCCTTGTTTAATTCGGCATTTTCATCTGAAACTTTGTCAAAAAGATTAGTTTGATTAAGTACGTCTTGGATATTTTTTTGTGGATCATCACTGAGTAAACAGTGGAATAGGGCGCTAATTAAAGTAGCAAGTGATGTGCCATAGTCATTGGTACACTTGATTAATTGGCCAGCATCTAAGCAAATTGGTGTTTCATCATCATAAAGCAAGTGTAATTCTGGTGATTCAGCATAAACCAACTTTACATGAGTATCCGTGATGATTAACTCAACTTCTAAGTACTCATTATTTTCAACAAAATATTTAAAGCGCAACAACAATGCATCATCGCCACGTTCTATATATACAATTTGTCGATCGGTGGTATTGGTATGGGTGACGAATCTATTCTCTTTTGTGATCTGATCAATGTAGTTCAAAAAGATGGTTTTGAGTGACGCACTTAAAATACCTTTGGCAGCGAGTTCACTTTTCAAGTAAGGCAGAAAGTTTTCAAGATTTTCATGCAATGGTTTTTGCATTCGATCATCTCCAATGGGATTAATAAAAGGGCATACACATCAAATGTACAGCGACTCAATTATGACTATTTCATTACAACAGCTACCTAAAAGACTGCAGACTGTTTGACTTATAAAACTGATACTTTCGCCACACTTTTAATTCAAAAATATCTAACTTGTTTCTAAATCAATATGGCTTTATTTGATTATAAAGCCACATTGAAAGTTTAAATATTTAAAAATTATTTTTAGTATATACCAAAATCTAAGATTTAAAATGGATCTACCTTTTAACTGGCAAACTTTGTTGCTTTGGTTAAAAGGGTTAAGTCTTCATGGAATTGATTTTTTAAAAACCCATAGTTAAAAACGTAACTAATAAAGGTGAAAAACTCTAATTGGTTCGGTATTTTGTCTTCAAGAATACTGACCTCTAATTGCAATGTTCCTGTTGCACGTTTCTTAGAATGAAACTTAAGACCATCAAATGTTTGACCGTAATAAGTAGATATTTCCAAGAAAACTAAACGGAAAAAATAAGGGAAGATTTGAGAAACAACACGCTCAGGATCATCAATTTGAGTTAAACGTCTACCGTTGTGATATTTAAACTTAATACCATCAGCCATACTTTTTTCTACCAACAGGCGAATATAGGCATGACTACGAGTAATCATGCTTTTAAGTGGCGTTTTTGCTTCATGAATATTTTCGTATTGCATTTAGTTATCTCACATCTCAAGTCTTAATTGGTCAGCTTCATTTTCTTTTTCAATCGAAACTTCAGCAATAATTTTTTGGGTATTTTCGTTTTGCAGATCTTGATCAAATATTTCATTCACACAAGTTTCGACTAATTGTTCAGTCAAGTTTCTGCAGATCTCAAACTCTAAACCTTTAGGTTGTACGGTAGGGTAGCCGTCAATTAAAAATGAGTTTTTCATTTCATTTTCATTTGAAACTTTAGAGTACAAATAAGTCTCAAAATAACGGGCAAACATTTCGGTACTGGTCGCGTAATACGGCGTTGCACGATTTTCAGCACTGTCGATATTTAAACAATCCTTTTTATAACGCGATAGATTGTCACTAAAACGAATATCACCTACGTTTATTTCAACGTCTTGTGGCTTATCAAAGAAGTTTTGCATTTGAGTATGAGGATTTTTAACACCCTCAGGCATGTACTTCTCTACCAGGTTATAGAACTTGTATTTAGATGACTCTATCAAGTATTCAGATAGGTTTTGCGATAGTGTTTTTAAATCCACATTCGCTGCAGTCGCAACACCTGTAATTTTTTCTTCCAAACCGGTTGTAGGTAAATGATGTTCTGGCTGGCGCATATCATTAAGTTTTTGCTGATAGCGCTCAAACGACTTAAAGCTTATAGCATTAATGTCAGTGTTAATTTTAGAGACAATGACATCCACCTTGTCTTGAACCGTACTGAAGAAAGATAGGTTTGTATCAGCTTTATATTCACGCTCATACTTCTTCAAGTACTCTTCAATTTTCTCAAACTGACGGCGAATGAGATCTTCATAGTGCTTTTGGTGCCAGTCAAAGAAGCTGTTTAAAGTTTTGCGCGTAGAATTAGGATAATTCTCTTTATTCTTAATCACTTCATCATGCATTGAATCAGCAACAGTGTAGTACGCCTTGATTGCAGTCTCAGCATTCTCATGAAGTACTTGACCGTAATTTTTCATTGCCTGAACTGGCTCATTCATCATCGCACGATGTAACTTTTCAAAAGCACGACCGGACTCAGTAACAGGGGAGTATCCAGCATCCAACATATTTGATAAGAAGTGTCGTGCACCTGGTATCTCAAAATTAGGAATGTCTTCATAATAGTCCTGAAGTACAGAACGATTCATATGAGCGTGATTTTTATATACTTCCGCTTTTTCCAACATCCCTAAGTGTGCATCTAGCGCATGGCCATACTCATGAGCCAAACTTCCAGATCCGCTATCACGAGTTAAGTTAACCACGTTCTTAGACAGCTCAAAATGCGCTGCAGATCCTTTAATTCCGCGTGAAGCCAAAGCAACACCCAAGTTCAATAAACCATTGTTTGATTTAAAGCCCATGAGTTGTTTTAAGTCAGCCAATGAGTCATACACGGCATTAACCAACTGTTGAGCCACAGGACTAACTTTATTGCCTACTTCAACACCACGGATAGAAAAGTCATCTTTAAGCTTGAATGAATCCACATCGGCACCTTGGCGGTGATCAGGACCAGTACGAGAGTAATTTAACAATCCGTAAATGCTTGATTGGACTTTTTCAGTCACAAAACCATTTTCAAGTTTTTTCACTTCACTGGTAAATGACGGCAAACGTGGTGCTTTAGGTGTATTCACAGCTTCAGTCGTTGCTTCTATAACTGGTGCAACAGGATCTTTAACATAAATAGGTGCAGATTCAGCTTTAACTAAACCACTTTCAATCGCACTTTTCAGAACGTATGGTTCAAGCACAGTTGAATATAAGCCAGTACGTTGCATGTTGCTGATCGCATCGCTCACATCTTTAGTGACTTTCGACTTACCGTAAAAATCAAAGATCTTACCTGTTGATAGAATCTCACTGAGTTCTTTATCAATCGTTTTTTCGATGATTTTCTCAAGCTGAACACTGATACCGCCTGTATGTTCTGGCATAATGTAGTACTCATTCAAATTGCTAAGCAATTGGAAGTAGTTTTTGTAGTTGTTCTTGGTACCTTTACTATAAAGCCCGATATAGTCTTTACGTTGGCGATCAGTCATACCAAGACTTTCAGCAGATAAGCTTTTATTGTTTCTTACCGCATGAATCAACTCTTCTTGAGTATCTACCATCAAATTTCTGATGTTAGAAACAACAGCCACATACGCACGTAATTCTGTCGCACGTTGGCTATCAAGCATCAACGCATTTTTAGAGAATAACGGTTTAGTTGGGCAGTAGTCATACATTGCCTTTACGAATATTTTGTCATCAATACCGAGTGGCGTATTGGTGTACCAAGCTTGGAATTCTTTATTTGCAACGATTTTTACTTTTCGATAGTCCGTAGCTGTTTGATCGGCTGATGTCGCTGAAATATATTCCAATGAAATATATTCACCGTAGCGATCTTTATGTGCACCGCCAAACTTGGCACCTACATCACCTAAGTACGTAGCCGGGGAGTCACTTGGCTCTACCTTTACATCAACAGGCACATATTTGTCTTTTGGTACCAATTGATCGATAAACGTGAAGTCAGTAAACACACGGTTTTGAAGTTGTAAGACATCTTCAACTGAGCGCATACTTTTAACAGGAAAAACGCACAGAGACTTGTAATCACCGTGAATATCGGCTTTATCACCAAAAAGTTTAACCGATGCATATTCATTGTCGGTCGATGGCTTGATGGCCAAAAACAATTTGTGATTTTCAGTTTTGATATACGGCTTTATGTGTGCGGTTTGATCGTATAGAGCACCAAGCGTATTCGTAATCAAAGTTTGGAAATGCAAACTTGCTAACCGCTTATTCTCAAAGTCAGTTTTGTGTTTAATCTGAATTTCAGGCAAGTCAGATAGTGCTAATTGCTCTAAAGTGGTACCGAAATTAACCTTAGATTCGATAGCATTTAAGATTTCGTGACTATACTGGTCTACATCATCAAAACCAGTAATCAATTGATACTGAAAGTCATGAGACGGTATACGAAGAAGCACGGCAGTCAATTGAGGCTCATAGTCCGTATCAACCATAAACAATTGCGGTGTTTCATCTTGTTGAGATGATTTGTTTAGCAACTTGTATTGGTGAACTTTAGGGTTGGAACCTACAAAATGCTCAGCATAAGCCTGTTTAACCGTATCTTGTAAAGCTTTGACATGCTCAAGCATGACGGTATTGACTTCATTTAACGCGGTTAAGGATTTATATTTTTCTGCAAACGCCTCATTCACGGCGATCTGCTCTAACATAAATCTAGGCTGAATATCCTCAAGTTCTGGATTGCCTACACGCTTTAATACAACACTAAATTTAAGGTTATTAATGAATGGATCAGGTTCACCATTGATACCATTGCTAAAAAGTTCTTTAAGATCGCTTTTCTGCAGTTTAGAGCTCACCAAATCAAACGGATGAACTTCTTCAAATGCCTGAACATCAAAAACTTTGGTTAAGTTTTTAGGCATGATTGCTGTCTGGCCATCTACATGAGCGATAACATAGGTGTACGCTGGAGAGATGTTGCTCAGAAGCTCAGTGACTTCATTCGGTTTTTTCTCGTAGCTAAGATCCTCAAACTTTTCGTATGTTGCAGAATTAAGATTGCTGATGAAATCTAATTTAGAGTTGAAATTAGATGGATGATCAGAAATGTACTGGAACATCTTGTTTGGTAAAGACGTAAACACTTTATTGATTAAAGTTTGCTGACTGTCTTTAGCTTTGAAGAAGTTGAGATCTGACTCGTAATATTTTTCAAAAGTGAACTTAGCTGGAGGCATAAACGTCATGCTGTTGCGTGAAGTCGATAACTTAAACAAAGCATTCGCAGACGTTTTAACCGCATCTCTATCATTAAAGCCAGTAGCCTTATGCATATTGGCATCTAGGGAAACTGAATGCCCAATAAACGGCGCATTTTTGTCTTTATGATTGTAGAGGCGTATATACTGAAGATCATTCTTTTGAAACACGGTGATAAACATATCATGATCAGGGATCTTGATTGCGCCGTGGTGATCTTCATAGTGCTTTACAGCATTTTCTAGCTGAGTGTTAAAGTATTCAGATTCACTATTGAACTGTACGTTCTCTTCTTCAGCTGATAGCGAAAAATATTTAACGTTATTCTGAAAAGCTACATTAGGTTTGAGAAGTTCCTTAATCACCTCAAATTCTTTTTGTACTTCAACATCAAATTTGCCAAAAACTGTACGCTGATTAATATCAATCAGGTTCAGATAGTTGAATAGCTGAATGTTGTTGTAGTTGTGGTTCGGTAGGGCAGTTTTGTTTAACTGGAGCTTACCATCTTCTAACTGCATGCTTTGGACTTGCTTCAAGTCATCTGCAGTCAGCTCTACACCAAAGACTTTCTTAGTTTCTTGTTTGAGCTCTTTATCTTCACCAGCAATCACTAAGGCAGCTATTTTTTGTGCCTTGTCATAATCGCCGTCTTCTAGATATAGGGTTTTCTCAACAAAATACTTGGCAATGTTCGCATACGCTTGATTTGTTGCTTTGTAGCCATCGGTAGACAATGAAAAATGTTTGTTTTCATCAAATTCATTTGATTTAACGGTTTTAACTTTTAAATCGTCAATGTCACCCGTTGGTTTAATCTGAACATAGATTTCATCTGCAGCGAGATCCATGTTCGAGACAAATAAGGTCGAATTTTTAGAATAAAACTGACGTTCGATACTCGACAACAGATCCTTTGCATCTTTGCGGTCTTCTTCCATGTCAGACTGCATATCTTCAGCAATCGACTTGATGTTTTCGCCACGGTCATCCTTTGTGATAAATGACCAGTCTTGTTGCGGATATTTGGCTGTTAATGCCTTTTGGAAGCTTTGAACCTCAACAAAGCGATTGAACTGACGGTCCAGACTAAACCCATCTGTATGTGATGAAGTTTTAGCAAAAATATCCTCAGGAACAGAATCAGATTTAGTCTTACGATTGAAGTTTTCACTTGCATTTGGCACCAATAAATTACGGAATAAAATCTCATTTACACCGTTCTTTAAGAATGACGCACTTTTAGTTTGTGATAGAGATTGTTTTAAAAATGCTTCATCAAAGTTTGATTCATCAAGAAGCCGAGTAAACTCTTCAAAATACGCTGAAGCTAATTTATCGTTATTAGCAAGATCAGCCGTGCACAGATCGCTTAACTCTAAACGCTGTACATCTTGCTCTAGCTCTAAAGGCGCAGAAAAATCACCAGCAACAAAATCATTGATATTTTGCTCGACATAATTGTTCGTGCGTGACATCAACATATCAACTGCAGTTTCATTATTCACAAATTCCTGAAGCTCAGGCGTGTTAATTGAAACCAATTGATTGTCGAATTGCTTAGATAGTAATTTGAACAGATCCGCTTTATGTTGATTGCTTTCTACTTCAGATTCAAAACCTACAAATTTGCCGTTTTCATCTTTAGCGTAGTAGAAGCTGTTTTTATTAAACAAAAAGGTATTTGTTGCAGACGTAATGCCAGATACCAAAGTTTCACTTTGCCATAAGACTTTTTTAACTTCATTGTACTGTTTTGAGATCTCAACATTGTGTGTGTCGATTTCGTCAGAGATCGCTTGAATATCATCTACGTTGAAGTTTTTTGTTTGTGTAGCTGAGCGCACGACATCTTGAATTTCAGCATATTTCTGATTTAGATAATCACTATATTGCTTCTCAATTTGTTGAGCTTGTTCAGTAGCCTTAGGAATGACATAGACATCCAAGATCTGTCTAATTTCAAGCATAGACGGCGCGAAATCACGCACCTTGTCATTGCCTCTTGCATCCAATAATTCTTCAGGAAACTTTAAGAGCTCTTTAAGTACGGCAACATCATCAATTTCTGGAGTAGGGAGGTCATTTGCAATGTTGAGTAGATCAGACTCAGTAATAGATGCCTTCTCAGTTGCCTCAAAATTAACATCAAGATCATTCAAGATCTCGTTAACATTTGATTCATTGAGTTGTTCTTCTAGTTTACGCTGTTTGATTTCAGCAGATTGGTGATCATAGAACGCATTAAACTTAGGAACGATGTTTACAGAGAATTCAGAGAACTCTTGGCTCAGATCGGCAAAGTAAACTTTACCTGTTGGCATCTGGCGTACCATTTGTTGTAAGACATCATGGCGAAGCATGGCAGCGTCATACACCATTTTATCTACAAGGCGTGTTTCAATACCTTGTTTAGACGCCATCCATGTGCCGTGTTCATCTTTATAAAAAGCTGGAATACCTTGATTAGCTGATTCTAATAGCTTTGGATACGGCAATTGCTGTTGATTAAACACACGGTCTATCACAACAAGATCAGAAGCTAATTTTTGTACATAAGCATCAACATCTTTAAAGCTCATGTTAAACATTCTGTTGCCACGGCCATGTTCAATCAGCTGATTAAAAGTGGACTCGTATTCATGAGCAAAATGCACCAGGTTAATATTGTCATTTAACCCCAATGCTTCATACGGATCATGAGCAAAGATTTCAGGAATATGGCGCAAGTCATCAATAATCAGTAACGAACCATCTTTTTCGTAATTTACGGGTACTGCAAATGGAGACAACTTAATTTTGGCTAGATTATCTGGACTTTCGCCACTAGCCATCGCCGATTCTTCATCTAGATAGACTTTAGAGAAGATATTTTCATAGCCATAATCTTGAAGACGATTAAACGGAATTTTTGAAGACTGAAATTGAGCCAAGTAGGATTTATTCGATTCCTGAAGACTGGTTTTCAGCGTATCAAGGATATTAGATCCATTGTTTAGCTTACTGACATACACTTCAGGGAAAGCGGAAAGGCGTTCGGTCGCTGATGCGAAGTAACTTTTCCAGTTCGGAATGTTCTTCTTAAACGGTAGATTGGTGAGATAAATATCTTCTTGCTTAGTCGGTACTTTCATATCGTTGGTAAACGCTGGAAATACCTTCTGAAGATCGTTTAGATCGATACCAGACTTTGCCGGGTTCTTATAGTAGTACGCATGAATACCATCATCATTTTGCACTTCATAAAAATGGGCATCCATTAACACTTGTTCAAATTGCTTAGAACTGTTTTGTTCAATAGATTTTTTGAATTGCTCAAATTCATTAACAACAAGCATCGCCGTTTTTGGGCGAAAATTGTTGGCTGGCGAAACTACAAGACGCGCACCAAGACCAGTTAAATTAGGCCATTTAACTTCATTCACTTTATAGTCTCCTACTTGGTCACATAGCATGATCCAAGACTTTAAAACGACTCTTACGAGTACTTATATGTGCTTATATTAAACTAAAAAATTAACTTTGAGGGAGGGTTTAAGCGTTATTCTTTAAAATAGTATATACCGAGTAAATAGCACTGTTTAAATACCTATCATTTTTAATAAAACCATTTAAAACCGTGCACTATTCTTACTTTTTATATAAATAAAAATGCCACCGTATAGCGCCCCCTGATTCCATTTATAAGATTTAAATAAAAAAAAGATGCTACCGACAGGGGGTAGCATCCAAGATCTCAAAATTGCTTATAATGCCAATTCAGGATCGCTATTCTTTTGTTTGCTTAATTCTGGATCTGCTTGTACTTCAATGTTGGTCATGAGCTTAGTCCAATATTCATCGTATTCAGCTTGTGACATCTCATTAATGACTTCATTCCATTTAACTAGGTTCTCATGTTGATCTGTACCCGGTTGGAAGAAGTGCATTGCATTTCTGACATACTGCTGATGATCAGCAAAACGCAGTTCAGCAATATTTTCCTGAATATAGTCCAGGCCTTTCACCGTAAATTCGCGAATCTCCTTCATGATTGCATCTTTTTCTATACCATGCGGTTGAGTTACAGAAGATGAACCACCTTCAGGACATGGGTAAACAAGCCAATCATTACGCAAGTTCATTTCTGCTAAGGTCACTTGTAAGTACTGCTCACCACTACGGGCAAACATTTCATGTGCGGTCGTCCAATACGGCTTCTTAGCACTTGTTAAGCCCTCTAATACCATCGCATTTTTGTAGAAATCAGTTTTTAGCTGAGATTGATTAGCTGATGTTAAGCGATCGTTCGTCTGTAAGCTTAAAGAAATTAACTTTAAGTGTTCATCTGACAATGGTTTAGGGCTGTTTTCTTTGATGAAGTCGAGTGCACATATCGCAAACTGACTACGCAACATTTGTCGATAATCACGGAATACAACTGATCTAAAGACTGTACTGTTCGCTGCACCAAGTACTTGCGCTGCAAAGACACGATCATGATCAATTTCAGAACGAGATTGCGTGATATATTTGTTGAGCTCAGTCCGTGGGATTGGATACTCATTTTCAGACAAGAATTTTTGCAAGCCTTGGGCAACGTGCATATAACGTCTATGCTGTATGGCGTCCTTTTGGAAAAGTTCAGGATCTTCATGACGATTAGCGAAGTTAATCAATGAAGATAGTTCAGTATGCAACTTGCCACGTTCCGCAATAAACGTATTAATTTTCTCTTTTATGCTGTCTCTATCTGGCGTAAACAAATCAACAATGTCAGGTTGATCTACCAATGTTTTATCCAAAATCGTTTTGATGCTGGTTTCATAAAACTTGACTTGATTCTCAAGACTCGTGCGAAGTACTTCTATCGAGTCATCCTTTTTCATTGGCAAGTAATACATCGCTTGATTTACTTTGGCTGCAGCTTGCAACAAATCTTGGTTAATGTTGGCATACTTCTCAGACTTAATGTTATTCAATTCTGCAAAACGAGTTAGATAAGGCTGTACGTTTTCCATCATCATTTTTGGTTGATTGCGTGTCATCGCACTAAAAATGAGATGGTCATAGGCATGGAAAAATTCATGACCAAACGAGCCAAAACCTGAATTCTTGGTTAAGTTAATCACACGGTTAGATGGCTCATAATGTGCCATCGCAGCGGAACGTCCACGCGAACCAAAAGCAACACCCAACATACCGTTAAAGCCAACAAACTTCGGATCTATATCAAGTGCCTTAGCAAGAGCGAAACAACCGTCATATGCATTATTTAGCGCAATTTGACGATCGCTCTGGTTCAAGTACTCGCCAAACTCTACGGCTTTAAATCCAAAGGTCGCTTGCAAGGTATGTGCTGTAACGTCTTGGCCATTACGTGAAGCAATGTTTTCCGTCACAACCACATCACTGAGCTTGAATGCCTTACGCATAGTACGAGGCTTAGCATACTCTTTGAATAGGGCATCTAAGGTACTCGCCGTGTCATCTACAATGTGCGATACATTCTTTTCAGATAACGAGACTTCTTGAGTATCATCATTCTCTGCAGTTGCGTCTTTGGTTTTTTTAGCAGTTAACAGATCCATTACCTGTTCAGATAGACCAGCATCAGTTCTGCTAAATAGCGTACTCGAATCTATAATGTTGCCACTTCTAAAAGTAACAGTCGCTTTTACTTTGTCTTGGAACGGTTTGGCATCAATCGCACTACGTATTTTTTTATAGATAGAGTAGGTGCCTTTAACTGGCGGTAACTCTTTCCGTAAATGATGAAGTGCTTCAGTGAGCGTTTTACGTGCTTCACTACTATCGGTTTTCGCCAATTCAGAACTAATAATCATGTCAGTGGCAGCATATTCAGCATAGCTTTCTACCAATGAAAATAATGACCGATCTAATGATTTAAACGCCGTGGACAGATCTTTGTCTTCATTCAAACGAACGTATAAATCACATGCATTAGGAATAAATTCACGAACTGTTTTTGCTTCCATTAATGCATCACGCATACTTAAAACAGCGTCATAGTATCCAGCACCTACTTTTTTAAACTGTTCTTCAGTGGCATTTTCAAGCGGATAACGTGGCTGATCATTCGTCATCTTACGTACAGCGTCAGTCAGCAAGTGAATGTAAATATCTCGACCAGCTTCTTTTGCTTGTAAAACCGATTCCTTTTTCCAAATTTTGTCACGCGTAATTAGGTTTTTGACTTGCAAAAGCGACATATCTTGAATCTGACTGAGCGATAAACGTGGACCATACAGATCCTTTTTCGCACCAGGCATTTTCATACCCGTATCTTCAATAAGTCGAACTTCAGAACGAGGCTCAGTGGCTTTCGGCCTGGTTGTTTTTGGCTCTTTTGGTGCTTCAGCTTCAGGCTTACCCTCAGACTCAAACAGTGATGTTTGTTCTGGAGCAACTGGCTCAGTCGGCTCTACAACTTCTACCGTTGCTTCCTGTACTTCTGATTCAGTAGGCTTTTGAACTTCAGGTTCAGTTACGGACGGTTCTTCAACCAATGGTTCTTGGGCAACTTCTACAACAGGTGCGCTTTGAACCATATGTTCAGGTTTATATATTTGATCGCGAGACTTAAATAATTCTGCTTTTTTGAATGATTTTGCAAAATCAGTAATTAAGAAGTTCTTAGAGGTCGGGTGCTTTGGCGTAGGAAGAATTTTATAGCCTTGATCAACAAATTGCTGATGTTCGGCATTATTCACAATGGCCAGTTTTAACGGAGATTGATCATCTGCAACTTTAATCGCGAGATCGAACCGGTCTTTAGATTCAAGTAGCTTTTCACCAAAGGCAAAATCAATTTTATTGACCAATGTTGAAATATTAACAGCCACAATCTCATTAAGGCCTTTAACATCAATATTTTCAAAACCTGGTGATAATGGCACCTTGATTGTCTGCAGTATGTTTTCACGTAACCCAAGATCATTTAATACTTGGTCCACAAGATGCGCTTTTATCCCGTTTAACTGGAAGTCTTTAAACAATCCACCACGCTCGTTGAATTTAGCAAACTGCTCAACATTATCAAAAACCCGTAATTGATCATGCTGTAAAACTGGCGTGTCTTTATCAATGACAGAAATCACTAAATCAGCACCGTCATTGGCCACAATAATTTTGGAGCCGTTTTCAAACGCTTGATCCATTTCTTTTTGATTGATGTAGTCTGTAAAGACGTTCATCAAATCAACATTGGTCATCACATCATTGCTTTTCACAAAATCGATTAGATCTTGTTTCGCCGTTGGATCGATGTATTGATTATCGGCATCACGCAAAGTTAATGCCTTGTAATCGTCCAACTCAGGGTTAAACAATACCTTTTCTTTAAGGTGTAGGTTTTCGATCGACTGGAAGATCTGATAGCGTTTTTCTAATGAGTCGATCAAGTACTGCATTTGCTCTTGCGTACTTAAAACTGAATCATTGCTAAGCGTCAAAGCTTTAAACAGCGCCTTATCGTCTGCAGCTAAGTCATTCAGACTTGATTTAACGATTAAGCGATCGGTAGACGGAATCTGTTCACCGCTGAAATATAAGTTAATCGCACCGTGCTTTTGTTCATCAGCTGGTGAAACCGTGAGATAAAGATTTATCTCAGGAAACTCAAACTCTTTAATGCGTTCTGGATTGGTGATAATGCTTAAAAGAGATCCCGTTTTTGTCTCGAGGGATTTATTTTTTAGTGCTGTCCATTCTTCAATAGAACGATTTTCAAATGACTGCAGTAGGGCAGAATTGATTAAATCACGGTTGAGGTTAAATCCATTCTTGAGTGAGTCTGGAGTCGATTGTAATGCTTCAAGCACAAGCCCATGTTTAAAGAGATTGCCAAAGTCATTTTCACTGTTAACATCGGTCTTTTCAAGTGGCAAGAAACTTGATGCATGCTCATAGACATTCTTAACTTCAATATCAAGCTTTAAGCCTTTTTCATATTTCGGTACCGCTTCCTTGGTCAAAATACGTTTAAGAATTACATTCTTAAGGTCATCATAGGTCAGCTTGTTTTTGCTGATCGGATTAGAGCTCAGGATATGTTCAAACGAAGAAGCACCATTAATCATAATGGTTTTTTGCTTTTGTAATGAACTAACCTTTTGACCTAGATCCATCGGCAGTAAGCGAATGAAGTTCTGATCAGATGCTATCGTACTGCTATACACCGCCAAAGAACGTGCGCTAACTTCAGGCTCAACCATCAAAGCGTTACCTTCAGCTAGGTAGGTTTTTACCGCTTCTTCAGTCAACGTGACGACATTTTCAATTTTCGAGTCTTTTGGCGCCGTGACTTCATTGTAGGTCGGTGTTAGATAACCTAGTGCCGTCAAAATATGCTTGTGCTCATTATTAATAATGGCAGTAACCGCTTCAGATTTAGACTCTTCACCCACGGCATTTTGATAAAAGTCTTGTAGATAGCGCTTATACGCCATACTTACCGCGACCTTTTTATTTAAGGCAAAAAGCTGTTCTTGTGTATTTGAGTTGAAGTGGTCTTTATGTATCACCTTAGGCAGATAGTTTTGAAAGCTGTCTACCACATAGATTTCATCTTTTTCGAGTGTTTCTTTTAAAGACAAAACCTCATTGGTCGCAGCAAAAACAATCGCGTTGGCCAGTGCATTACCAGGATTCGTGCGTACACGTAATTCCTCATTTATCGCATGATTGAGTTGCGACCTAATATCAGGTAATCGGTTAAGGATAGGGGAGTCAGGATTGTTGCCAATATTGCTACTCAGCTCAGAAAGCACATGAGCCACATCGATGCGCTTATTAAAACCCTTGTAGTTACCATCCTGTTCTAACAGGTTATAGAATCGCTCTAAGCTTTCATCCGATAAATATTGTGATGCAATGCTATGGGCATCACCGTCACCAAGCGCCGTAAATTGGCTATTAATACTATGCAGTTGTTGAAGAATACGAGGCATTTGCTGATGAAATGAAAAGTAGTTTTTACCTACATTTTCAGCACTAGTCGCAATCATGTCCTCAATACTGTTATCCAGCACTGATACAGCATTCGAGAACACCATATCGTTAAAATCTGGCATTGCAGATTCTTGAGATGGTGAATATCCCAAAATAGAATATTCAAACTTTTCGATTGCAGATAACTCTTGATCTTGTTCATCATAGTAATGAACCACATCAAACTGGTTAACAGCTTCATTCCAAAGGCCGTTAGGTTCTTCACCTAGATCAACGTTGAAATGATAAATGTCAATGTCATTTGAGGTGTGAGTAGCTTCAAACTCGTTCGCTTCATCCAATAGACGTTGCATTTCATCTTGCAATTCATCATCGGTGACAACGCTTTGTAGGAAGTTATCCAGATCCGTGCCGTATTCTTCACGGTCTATCACCGAATCAAAAAAACTATCATAAAGATTGTTCAGACGCGTAGAAGCAATGTTTAACTGACTTAATGCCAATTCCATTTCATAAGCTTGATCGTCATAGGCTTGCTGATCCAAAACATACGCATTTTCAGTAGCAACAGCGACTTGAATCGCAACCGCTTTTTCAATACGCTCACTGATGGTATGTGTTGCTTTTGCTTCAACAATGGCTTGACGTTCTTCTTTGAGCTTTGCAATTTTTTGTAGGTATTCTTGCTTAATTTTTCGCATTAAAGCGAGTTTAGTCAAAGAGTCCTTAATGACTGGTTCTGGAATGTTCGGCTTAAACTTGGTGTGTTTAAAAAAGTGATCAATTCGATTGAACAAACGTTTTACTGGAACCTTAGGTTCAGGCGGTATGGTTTGCTTAATTTGATTGAGATCCAAGCTTTCTAAACTTGTACCGATGTCATCCAAACTTTCAGAAATTAATTCACGATCAAAACTGCTATCACCAATAGAGTAGGGATCAAATGTTCTTAAATTATTAATATTATTTTGAACGCTTTGGATCAGGTCCTTAATCTTATCGGCAAGGTCGAATTCTTCTACATCTAAAGTTTGGTTGTTGTATTCCCAAACCTTCCAATCACTGTCCACCAGCTGTAACGCAGTTGTTTCTATACCAAATGGTGCCAATGCTGACGGGATGCTGTTTTCTTCGTATGAATACAAACAGTCATTGATTTTCGTGACTAAGGTTTGAAGCTTGATCAATCCTTGGTGATTAACGGCATGATCATCCGATCTAAGCGCATTCACAATTGGATCAATGCTCGTATTCAGCCCCTTATTCAGCTCACGAATATCAATAAATTGCTTCGGTAAGCTGTTATACGCTGGCCATGCTGGATGTGAAGATATTTTATAATTGGTCAGCTCAGGGATTTGCGTAATATCTTTTAGGGCAAGTACTTCACCGCCTGAATTAACCGAAATCACTAGCTGTTTGCTTAGTTCAATAGGCTCTATCGTATCTTCTATGAGTCCAGCATTTAGCGCTGCTTCTTTATCAACATAATAACGAGTCAGTGTTTTATCTGCTTGGTACCCGTAATTATCTAAATCAGCCAACGGCAATGGATCTACTGACTGCAGTAATGTCGGTAGCTTATTCCAGCCTAAATCTGCTTTATTGAATTGTTTAACCGCACCCATAATGGTTGTATTTGGGGCAAACGGTTTTTGCTGTTTTGCTTGGTAAAGCACAACGGACTTTTGATTATTGAGTTCAAATAGGGATTGCCACTGGTTTTTTTCAGCACTACTCATTGGGTTTTGCAGATATATATCTGACACATCCATTTCAATGAGGTCATTTTTAGAGTCGTAAGGAAAAATAGATTTTATGTCAGCAAGAGAGAGACTATCTTGCGAACTCTTATACATAAAACTAAGGTCATTATTTTGCTCATTGGTGATATAAACAAACTTTCCAGTCTGTTTTAAACCTGTTAAGAAGCTGTTTAAGGATGTGTTCAACTTTTTCTCTAAAAGCTCAACATCTTTAATCTTAAGAATGGCTGCTTGGTTTCTTAAATCTGTTTTAGGGGTTACTACAAGTTGAGCGCCAAAGCTACTCAGATCCAACCATTTCTTTTTAGTTGACATATAAACTCCACGGCAATATGTATAAGCATCTTTTAATTAAAATATCAAAGCACCATCGGTTACTTTTGAACGGTATATACTAAAGATTATAAGAGAATTTATATAAAGAAACTATCTAAAAGGGTTTTAAACAAAAAAAGGGATGGCTTAAAACCATCCCTTTTTTTTAAGTTTTTTTCATTATCAGTCTGATAATGAAAAAATCAGGCTATTTACTTGCCATTGCTTGTGAAAGTGCAATCCTACGAATGTTACCCGTAGACTTAGAACGATCTGTCACTTCAATTGAGCCGTCAGATAATTTGCTTTCAGCAGAAACTAGCGCAGCCAATACCGCTTCTTTACGTTCATTTGACTTGTATTGTTGATATTGCAAGTTCAAGCGTTCAGTACTTTGAATTAAACCATCGACCATCAAACCACGTTCATCTTTAATCGCTTGTGATTTAGCAAAGTCTTTGTAATCTTGCCCAGAACCTAAATAACGAGAGACACTTTTTTCCAAGTGTTGCATCGGTGCAAGTTTGGTACTTGAATCATGACTATTGGTACCACCACCAGCAACAGGGGAGTATTGCGCTTGAATTGCTTTCAAAGAGGTAATTGCTGGAGAAGTTAAAGCATCTTTCGCCAGTTTAGCCATCACATAATCTTGACCAGCAGATGTTTTCGCAATTTTTCCGTCAATTGGGGCATCAGGTAGACCAACCATGTTGTTGATCAATGCATTTTGAGCACGAGCCATCGCCGTGTCTGGCGCTGCAGTCGTGAATAAAGTTGAAGCTTGTAAACTTAGACCAGCATTTTCACCAGCAGCACCACATAGTCCAGACGCAGCCTGAGAAGTGGTACAAAACTCATTATGAGCTTGTAACATAGCTTCTTGTGCTTTGTGAGGGTTCATGTAGACACCAGGCGCAGCAACCACTTCAGAGCCAACTTTATTTAAAATTGAACTATCAGCAGATTTATTGTCTTGTTGAGCTTGTTCACGATCGCTTAAAACTTCACACGCTTTAAATGCTTGGCCATGTGCACCAAACTCAAATTGAGCTTTTTTCATTTGCTCACTTTGTTTAACAGCTTGGTACGCCGTTACAAGACTTTGTGCGTTTTTATGTGCGTTATCTGAAATACCTTGAGCAGATACAGCCTCTTGTTTCGTCAGGATCTTAATCGCTGCCGTCACATCATCTTGTTGCTTTTTAATACCCAAAGATAAGTTTGAGTCCAACGCATGTAACGCAGCGCTTTCCACCGCATCAGCCTGTTGAAGAAGCAACTTCAAGGTATTTACTGCCATCGGGTTGCCCACGGAAGCACAGTAATAAGCAGATGCAGAACCACTAATGATGGCGAGGGTGAAACCGAGTGCAGTAATTTTTGAACGAGAGCCGTGCGCTTGTGGCGCTTTCATAACTTTACGTGATGTTCTTTTCGGAGTACGCATTATTTAGTCTCCTTAAAATTGAGGCATAGTTTGTGAAAGCTTAACTTTCACTGACTGGCCGTATTTCGTTTTCACATCATCTTTTATCGGCTGAGATTTCGCTAAAAGTAATGCAGACAATAACCCTTCTTCACGCAAACTTTGCTTGTAAGTTTGAAGATCTAAATAAACAGAAACGCCGTTAATGATATTGGCTTCTTTAAGTAGACCGCGTGGATCTTGCATCGCCATCGCCATTTGCCATTTTTTAGCTTCAGGACCGCCGTAGTAACGTGCGATTGTTTGGTCGATCAAATCGTTGGCAGACACCATTTTGCCGTCAATATCTTTGAATGATTTTGTATTTTGCGCGTCAATAACCGCCAAGCTATACGCTGGCATAGCAAGTAAAGCTGTTTTTTGGTTGGTTGCTTGCAAATAATCTTGACCAGCTGGAGTACGTGCCGTTGCATTAGACAATGATTTATCTGGTGTACCTAAAATGTTTTCACGCACGTAATGTCTTGCAAGAGCTTCTTTTGAGCCAGGTGCAACAGACTTAAACAGTAGGGAAGCATTGGTATCGCCACCCGGTAATTTAGACAACGTACATTGACCAGCTTGTGCTTCAGCAACCGTACAGAATTCAGCTTTATGCACGTTTAGGCGTTGATTAATCACTTCCTGTTGAGAGCCAACTAATTTACCGCCGACTTGAGAGGTTTGAGTCGCCATATCAGCTGCTTGATCAATCACTTGACCAGATGCACTCGACATATTTGTATTTTCAGCCAAAACCTCACAAGACTTAAAGCCTTGACCAGTATTGGCACCATAAGCAAATTGTGCTTTTTTCATGGTATCTGACTGTAAAAGCGCTTGAATACCAGAGGCAATAGTTTGGGTGTTTTTAGTTGATGCATCGGTAATTTGGTTAGCAGCTTGCGCCTTTTGCTTCACCGCAACTTTAAGCGCTGCAACGATGTTTTCAGTCGAATCATCTAACTTTCTACGGGTACTTTGAGATACTTTTTGAATATCCTTTGCTTGGTCGCTTGCATGCTTAGGAATCTGAGTAGACATCTCGCCCATAATCGTACCCAAACCAACCGTAGCCCATTCAGCAAAAACAGGGCTACTAATCACCAAAGTTGCACCTAAAATGACAGGTACAAACTTTGATTTTCCTTTAGGCTGTCTTAAAGTATTTTTACGCTTTCTCATAGTCATTACTCAAAGAATTTGGCTGTAGCATTGGAGTTTGGTGTAGTGCGTTGCATCACATTATTAGCCACCGAATAGTTAGCCAGTGATGAAAGAGTACTTCCAGCCATGTATTTATTTTGAAAATCAACGCAAGTTGATGAAGAGCATTCCATCAATCCGACTGGAACAACGTTGTTAGATGCAATTGACGAGTAGTTCAATGCAACAGTCGCTTGCTGTTCAGAAAGTCGAGAACGAGAAAAAACAAAAGCAGTATCAATGTCGCCATACTGCAGACCATTTGGAATCAAATTACAGATACCCATTTTCGCTTCTTCTACGCCACACGAGGTCGCCAAGTGAAACGCATATGGTGAGGTTGCTTCATCTGTTGAATTTGAGAAAAGTCTCCCTGAAACGTCTTGCATGTATTTAGAAACGTTAAAGTCTTTTAAGTTTCTATTTAGATCGGTTTGTTCACGTTCTTCAAGAGCCGTACAAAAAGCTGAATCAGGGAGGGCAGCATTCGTACCAGAATTTAAAATCGCTTTTTTGATCTCAATATTTTTATCGACACTTTGAATACCAGCAACGATCATTTCTGAATCACGCGTTTGGTTATCAACAATTTGATTTGCACTGACCGCTGTTTGTTGAGTAGATACACGCACAGCAGAACGTACCATCAATTGCTGAGCTTGTATTGCAAGCTCAGAAAGGATAGTGCCAAGACTAAAAGCATTGGTAAAAAGTGGTACGGATAATAGACCAACCGTTAAAGTACCCACAGCAATTGCTTTAACAGGTGAAAACTGATTAACAGTAATTCTTCTTTTACGCAGATTATTTCTATTTTTCATACCACCCCCAACTTAAGAGAAAAAGTCTTTAATTGATTGGGTGACAGAAGTAGATTCTGAACTTGAAGTTTTTGCGTTAGACGTTGTTCTAGTACTGGCATTTTGATCAGTTGAATTAGAAACTGTACCAGTCGAGCTACTACCATTGATTGTATAAGTATTTCCACCCTCAAAAGCACCGCTAGGCATAACTAGACCAGGATCAAGTTTACCAAGTTGACCATTCACAGCAGTACCAAGCGCACCCGATACATCAGTGTATTGACCAGCTTTGTTGATTTCATCAATAACATCATTCAATGGGCCAACAAGTTCAGTACTTGCAGTTTTCATTGCGTCACACGCTTTTTTAGTCGCGTAATCGATAACCATTTGTTGCGCTGCATTGATGATTGTATCAAGTGATGGAATAGTCACAGAAAGGTCAATGATTTTACCGATGTCAGCAAAACAGCCACCTTGACTAGCTGGACTGAACATTTTGTTAATATCGATTGGACGACCCCAAACCGTCATTTGTAGATCTAAGTTGTCTTTAACGACTTTACCGATCCCACCAGTTGCACATGATTCAATATTGGTTTGAATGTTTTGAGCAGCTGCTTGTTCACCTTTTTTAACCGCCATGAAGTTGTTTTCAGCAGCAGTAGAGTTGAATGACGAATTAGAACTGGTAGACGAATAATATCCGCTATTTGAATTCGACAAAGGCGTATCACCACCAGAGCTACTTGCAATGGTCGATGATGTTGCGATGTTTAAGTTACCCATGTTTTGAGTATTACTGGTAACAGAAGCAACGGAACTTTGTTGAACTGCAATAGCACTTGAACACCCAATAACGGTAGCAACAAAAATGCTTAAAGCACTTTTAGTTTTAAAAGCTGGCTTAACATTTTGTAGATTAGGGTTAGTCCTTAAAGTCTTGCCCCGAACTTGTTGTAGCCTTTTAGCTTTCTTGTGATTGTTACGCATATCTAGCCCTTTAAAAGAGTTATGATTAATGTTTTTTAGAAGCAAGTTCGCAAAGCACTACAACATCTTTTACTACAGCTTCACTACTTAAATATAAGGTAGCTATAAGGTGTTTTAACTCATATATCCTTTTAGCGAACTTATATATAGAATCATAATACCATTCTTCACCATATTGTAGTATATACTTCTCATTGGTTAAACATAGTTTTATGAATTCTTTTAAAATAGGACGCTTAAAAATAATAGCTGTCGTAATATATATAAACTGAGTACTAACCAAACACATTAAAGTATTAATTAGCTCTACTTCCTCTTTTAAGCATTCCTGTAAAACCGATGGCTTTAGGGTTTTAGAAAAACCTTCCTCAGTCACAATATCTTTTAAAAAACCTGAATCCGAGTACTTATTTTTCAGAAAATTACTTAATTCATGCACGTTCTTTAAGTAAATATTGATCTGATCTTTAGACGCAGTTTTGAAATGTTCCTCTACACGTTTTGGATCGTTTAACGTGATGTCGAGCATTTCAGATTCATTATTTTTTTGATTTAAAAGCACAAAAGCGGTGAAGCTGGTAACTTTGCGTGTTTCGCCAAGATAGCCACTACTGCAAGCATTCAAAAAAACAAGGCAATGCTGTTCAGTAAGATACAAGCCGTATTCTTTTGGTGTACCTGGTTCAAAGAAATTGAGTGAACGCTTATCAAAATGAAAAGTGTTCTCTAAGGTCTGACAAAAGTAGTTAATAGAGTGTACAAAAGCTTCTGGTACAAAGGTTGTAGGCTCTTGAGACAATGCTATGTTTTGGCTTTCTATGCTCATTCCCACGATTTAGTCCTCTTTGAGAGGTAGGGCGTAATAGCCCATTTGACTTAAAACACGTAAAGGAATATCAAAGTTAAGACTTTGCGTTAGACCAGATTTAGGGTTAAAGGTTTTAGCTGAAGCTATAAACAAAGTTTGCTCATTAATAAACACTTGAATGCTATTCGTGACTTTTTGTTCATCAAGTATGACGCCACATACAATATCTAATTTCACATCAAACGTATAAACATCCATTTGAACGTCTATTGATTCCCAATCGATCGTCATGAACAAGTTTTGGTTTTCAAATTCCAAATTACCTTCTTCAAGAGCTTTATGGATTAATCCCTTTTCTAATAATTCCAAGTAAAACGCATGTAAAGGCGTTGCATCTGCAAAACCATGAGGATTAAACGGCGTTCTTGTCGGTTCAGTGATTTTAGTTTGAATCATGTTTAACTCCATTAAAGGGTATTTTGATTCTATCTTAAAACACCCTAAATGTTTTTATTTAAAATTAATTAAAACCCATTGCTATAAGTTGAAGCGCTTTCTTTAGTTTTAACGTTTTCAAGATTGCTTTGCGTAATAGTATCTTTGTAATGCTGACTAAACGTATTTTTACCCGTTTCGTTTATGTTCTTAAGCTCATTTTTAATGACCTTAAGATAGTCTTGATATTTTGGTGACTGTTCTACATAAACTTCGGTCGCTGCAATTGAGAACATGTTCTTATCATTGGTTGCGATCGGAAATAGGGCAGTATAGGAAGCATCTTGCTTGAGCTGGTCTACAGTTGTTTGTTGCTCAATGATCTTCGCCTGATAGTCCAACAATGTTTTATTGATATTTTCATGACTATGGATAACGAAATTCAACTGTCTGTCATTCGGACGTTCAAGGGTAAACGGCTGATCGATACCAGAAAGCTTATTACAGATCTCCATATTGTATCGGTAGGCTTCAAACGAGTCTGAAAAGTGATTAAAGTCTTTTCGGAGAGCATTATTGTTTTCTAAGTCTTGCTGAAAGTCTTGAAAGCATTGCAATACATATTCATCTTCATTTTTCTCAACGAATAATTGAGCGATGTTGGAGCACTGGTGCCGTTCGCAGAGATCCGCAAGCTTTTGAATGCTTTTAACCTCATTTTTCTTTTCTAAGATGTTGCGTAAATGTAGCTGAGTTGCCCGATACTCTTGCATCAACATATTGTGATGCTCGACAAATAGCTCATAATCGCTTTTAAGGTACGGACTGGCACCTTCAATCTCACGCTCTACCTTTTCATGCTTAGAGTTGGTTTGAACACGCTCACGCGTGGTATTCACTGTATTTTGACCAAAACCACCTAAGATTTTATCAAAAGCAATCATCGCATCGATGTCGCCAGTTACGTTTTTATAGAGATCCATGATTAACGCCCCAATGTTTGATCATTGTCATGATCGTTTCTACGTGCGACTTCTAAATCTATATGCTTATCAAGGTCACTCAAAAATTGAGATGTCGTATTTTTCTCAAGCTTTACTTGGTCTAAGTAGTTTTTAGTATTGAAATTCAAACCATCTTGGAGCGCTTCTAAGCGTAGGCCAGTTTTATCAAAATCAGCCTCAAGGATCTGATTCACTTCTTTGATTTTGTCCATGTCTTGCTGTTCTAGACGGTGTAACTTCACATCTTCATGAATCGCAGCGATATAGTGATCAGTTAAGATCTCTTGCTTTAAGTGCTGAAGCGCAATTTCCACGTTTCCTGTTTCAGCAATCACGGCGTTGAAGCTGTCAAAGATTTGACCTGTTTCAGCCGAGTTTCTAAATTCAACAATACGAGGCTCAACACTATTAAGGTTTACAAACTTGGCATCACCATACGCAGTAGGTAGTACTAGATGATCATCCATACATTCAAAAAGTTGCTTATATTCAGCATTCATAAGATTTGATGCTGCTTGAAGCTTTAAATCTTGTTGTAACGTGTCTAGGCGTTGGTTGAGATGTAGAAAGCTTTGAACATACATCTCGTTTTGAGAGTTTTCAGGCGCAACAACGGTTGAGGCCATACCTTTAACAACATTTTTCAGTTGCGTATTTTGAATCTGATCAGCAATTTGATTAAGCGCGTTAATGTGATCGGCTTTCACAAGGTTATTGTTTTTCAGTTGTTCAATAAATTGATTTTGTTCAATCACTTTTTCACTTTCCTTTTCGCTGAATAACGAATCTTTAATTTGTTGTTTCACCTGGTCCAAGTTAGATAAGAGGTGAAGTACTTCTTGTTCATTGCTGTTATTGACTGCATTTAGCAAGGTAACAAACACATCATGGCTGATTAATTGTTGCTGATTATTTTCCGCATTCTGAAATTCAGCAATTTGGCTACGGCTAATGACTTCAACACCAACATCATTGATATAGCTTGCACCAATCGGGGAGAGTTGATTATCTGGAGCTTTTACGGCGTAGTACTCGCCTGATTTGCCATCATCTTTGGCGCATAGACCAATATATGTATTGCCATCTTGCGTAATGATTTTTGAACCGATGCTATTGAGTGCTGCAGAGGGTTGTAACGTACTCAAAGTTTGAATCAATTCTTTTTCGCGATTTTGATGAATTGCATTACTTACTGCCTGGTAAACTTCAGGATCTAAATAAGTCACCTGATTGGCAGATTCTTCATTGAGCGCCGTGACAGTATTCCACTCTAAAATATCTTTACGCGGTATCGTTGTAATACCGGCATTAATAATATCTTCCGTGGTAATTTGACGATCAAGGTTGGTAATGGCCACGGCGTTGTATTCGGGTGCAATTGATTTATGACCTTCCGAATCTGAAGTCAGTACCACGAATTGACCGTAATCCGTTTTCACCATGGCGCCTACAACACTGAGTTTGCCTTCCAAAATCATTTTTGAAAGTTCAAGTTCACGTTCGGCAGATCTGGCGTAAGTATTAGTCTGTTCTGCAGTATTGTTGATGGTATCGGCTTTGAGCTTGTCTAAGTATTCGCTTGAAAATTTACCAAGCGCATTTAACTCGTCTATCGGCTCGACAGACTCCAGCTCATACAGTGGAACGGTAGAGGATTCATTCACGATGTCTTTAAGATAAAGCACATCTTGTTCAGTGATATTTTCGAGATCTTCAATCACCGAAAGAGGCACAACGATCGCACGTTTATCCAGATTATCGGAAGCTATATCCAAAACAACCATATTGGTTTGGGTTGTTTCATCTTCATAAACCATACCGACAAACTGTTCAATTTCAGCATAAGAAACATTGTTGTGACGGTCTTTAAAGAATGCTTCTAAGTCAGAATCATGATCAACATAAATACTGTCATAAGGGTTCATTGGTTTACCGTCATTGTTTTGGTCTTGGCTTTGCGGTGCTGATTGAGTTGCCGACTGTTCCGCAGTATTGCCTTTAAACTTACCCAAAAGGTTTGAAAGTTTAGATTTGGCTTTCTTTACTTGATCCGAAATCATTTGACCTGATTGATAGGCACGTTGAATAAACTGATCTTTGTATGAAGCTTTGGCTTCTTCAGTCATTTGTTCTGGATCTTGCCCTAATGGATATTCGGCACCAAGGAACATACGTGCTTGTTCTAAGTACTGAGAACAAATGGGTTCAAAAAAGCGACCTTCAAACTCATGGATCTTTTCAGACTTAATGCCTTCGTGCAGTTCTTCAATTGAGAGAAACGTTACTTTGTCTTCAATCGTTTCTAAATAGAACGGCGTAATCGGGGTAGGTGCATCGCTACCTTCTACTTGAGGCGGTAAATCTGCTTCTTTAACTAGTTTGATAAATGGGGTAGAGGATTCAACACCTTCGACAGAATCCTTACCGACTACATCAATCACGATGTATTGTTCACCGTCAATGGCATAGACTTTACCGACATTTAGATCGAATTCTTCTAAGGTAACGCCGTCACGGTCTTTATTCAGTTGAGTGGTATATGGATCGTTTAAAAGAGGCAACATTTGCTCTTTTGAGATCGGTTTTAAAATATCGGCATTCTTACCAGGTTCAGTCAATTTTGATTTATCGGCTGTATTGGCAAGCTGTTCGGGTTGTTGTGCGTCTGGATGGTTACTTTTAACGGTAACATCAGGATTGATTGGTTTATCCCAAATGTTTTTCAGGTTATCAAGGTTTTTGTTCTTGTTGAACATGGCCATAATCGCTGCAATGATCAACTTGATTGTTTTCTTAACCAGTTCAATCATGACTGCAATCATTTTTGCACTGAGCGCAGCGAGTTCATCAGCGACCGTTCGTGGATAGCCGTGGCTATTTTCACGCGCTAAAGGAGGACGTTCGTTACCTTCCTCATTTCGCATATCCTTAAAGCTTTTAGAGGCAACGCT
This sequence comes from Acinetobacter sp. L-24, assembly GCF_056857555.1. The sequence continues at coordinate 101,638 of NZ_JBSXNI010000041.1, forward strand.
ACTTGCAGCCAAACTTGCTTTGTCTTGTGGACCACCAGCAATGTTTAATGTGCTCTTTGGTGTACCTTTTGGTGCATTCGGATCAGCTGATTCAACATCTTCCTTTACTGTCTCTTTAGTCTTCTGATTTTCTTTATGTTCTTTCAAAAGTAGAGCAGCTTGTAACTGGTCGCTATGTTCACGGGTTTCTAATAACTGAATTACTTCCTTGGTTAACGTGTCCGTATTGAATTCAAGATAGTGAATCTCAAGTTGTTCAAGTCGAGCAGCTGTATGGTCGCTATTCACACGCCATTGATCCATGACGATAGATTTTGGCACTAAGCCAAGTTCTTCAGCTTCAATCCCACGAATTAAGCAAAAGTCACGCACTTGGCGCATCAATGCGTTAATTTGGTTTTTATCGGTTAATTCACCTGAAAAATAGGTATTCGGTGCACCCGTAACTTCGTTGTAGATCTGCTGTTTTGCTTCACGCACGACCTGGTTTTGGTTAATCAGGCCTTCAATCGCGAATTGACGATTACTCAGGAAGTTGAGGGCATTTTCTTTAGTTGCACCCTTCAGGCTTAAACCATAGTAGGGCTGAGTGATAAAAGATTTTGTCTCAAAGTTAAATAGGGTTTTTTCGGCCACTTGAACGGCTTCAAATGGATTCTCTTCTTTGGAAAGGAGGAAATCAGGATCATTGTCTGATAGGAATAATTTAGAGTCTGCAGTTGTATAGACACGGTCTTCAACTGGCAATGAACTGTTATTTTCAGCAATATTGCCTAATCCTTGGTCCAGTGCGTTTTTAGTCTGGATTTTATTCAGATCCGCAATAAACTTAAGATCATCATCATTCTGCAGATCAAGCCCGATGTCTGCAAAGAATTCTAATTGACTGGCTGGATCTCTTTGCTCAAGTACATCAAATACTTTACCAATCAGAACAGGATCAAGTTTAGCTAAATCATTGACAGTGACAGCGGAAAGATCAAACGTGTTTTCAGGAATGATGGACCGTTCATTCTCGTAATTCGGGTAACTACTACGCTCATAATCACCTTCGTCAAAAAAAATCGGTTCATCATCGTTCAACCGAGTATCTTCAAGAGGGGGAGCGTAATCATAATCTGGGTGCCCAGGAGGTACAGAGTTACCGCCCATAGGCTGATCATACTGATCATACTGATCATACTGATTATTTTGATACCCATCATCTTGCATGACTGGTGGTTCTTCCATTAATGGAGGATCAGATAGGGGATCATTGGGATATGGTTCAGACTGGTATTGTTGCGATTGATCTTGTGCAACATTATTTTGTTGTGGCGTAGGCTGGATGGATTGAAATTCCACTCCGTCCAAACTTAAATCATCCCACTGTTCCAGGCCCTCATTGAAAGTTAATGATTGGCCGTCTTGCAGTTGATCAAGTGTTTGCTCGTCAAAATTATCTTGTTTAGGGCTTTGGTCCATATTTGATCCTTATGACAGGTGGCCATTCTGGTTTTAAGAGTCCTTTTTAGAATCTGTATCAACATTCCAAATAAAGTTTTCTTTAAAGTCAGAATTAAAACCAGTTGTGATGTCTAATTCACTGTCAAAATCCACTAAATCTGAGTTATTAGAAGATTCCTCTAAGGGATTAGAGTTGCACATAAAATACCTGTATTTGTTTTTTAAAACGTCAATGTGATCGTCACGGATATGATACATGGTATATACGAACTAGACCACACGTAATTGTTATTCACGTATGGTCTGGTATATACCTTTTAAGGGAGGGTTTTAGAAAGATAATTGCTGGATTTCTTGATCGTTATCTAGGGTTTTACCCTCAGGTAACTCAGCCTTATAAGCTGGCTCTTCTGGAGGATTAAGCATACGGTTAATTTCATTTAAAAAGTAACCATTACCATCAGGAAGCTTAGATTTTAAATCCAAAAAGGCAGCTTCAATTTTGGTTGTACTGTCCAGCTCGTCAACAAAGCGTTCAACATCCTTAAGATCAAGCGCAAATCTAAACTCATTACGGCTTGGCTCAGTAAAGTGGATGTTCAACGATTCATCTGTTTTACCGCCTCTAGGATCATGGAATACGTTGGTATTCGACATAAAACGATTGAACTGTTTTGCAACAGATTTCACCGTCACATTAAAGCAGTCTGACCCGTTGTAGTAGAACTCAATACTTGCTTTCTTGTACGGGAAATTAACCTTAGTACCCACATAGTTATTGCGGTTGAAATCAATGTTTACAGGCAATTGATTAAAGAAGTTCGCAATCTCTTTAACTTGCTTAAACGTCACTTGGTTTTCAAGAGAGCTTTCAAACAAGTCAGTTGGTGTATTTGATGGCAATAATAACGCACGGTTACGCATACCATCAGCATCGGTAAATATAACGGTTGAATGTCGTAGATCTAGTGAGCTGACAATCTTATGTGCCTTGAACATATTGCCCGTTAAGGTAATCGCTTGTCGTGTGACATCACCAGACGGCGCTTTCTCAAAATAGGTACGCGTATAACGGGAATAATTGTTTTGTTCAGTAAATAAGTTCACCAAGGGTTGACGATCCTCAACATGACGTCTATTCACATCAGCATAAGAATAAAATTCAGGATTGAAGCGTTTTAGGATAATACGTCCTTTTTCACTCACTGGAGCTACCCAATCCAAGTCTTGCTTGGCATTTTGCATGGTGTAATTGATCAGTGGAACTTTAAACGACTTCTTATCACCAGGGTAAACCAAATCAAGCTTAACCGCATTCGGTGTGATTGCACCTACACGTAACGGCGGTAGGTCTAGACGTAGCAAAGCACCTGTTTTGTGATCTGGCGTCACTTCATCATCAAAAAGACTTGGTTTTGATATAAGGAACAATAACCCATGCGCTGAATGACCTTCTTTTTCGTTCCTTTCCATAGAACGAGCCAAGAATTTTAGATCCTGAACAATTCGATACATGCGATCAAAGTTAGAGGTCAAAATAGGATCATTGGCAAGATAAACCGCTTCAGCTACTTTTTCAAAAGCATCTGCAGAGTGATCATCAGGTTTACGAAATTGAATATCATCAATGTGTTTTACATTGGCTTCAACAACACCGAAATGATCAAATACTTCGTGTCGATAATCACGAATCACTTCACCACGCATTTGCCCATTTTTGAAAAATAACTTTTGCTTAGCAAAGCCTTCATATTTTTGGTACATCAATGCCTCAAAGTTATAGGCATAGTGTAGTAGTCCGTGTACCGTTTCATTGATGTTTTCATTGATACGTTTAAATTGACGCACCAGATAATCATCACTTTCTTTGAACATGAGTTTTAGATTGTCAGCACGTAATGGCTCAACATGTTCAATGTATTGCAGACCTTCAAAACGCACAGGTAGATCAAAGGTATTGATCTTGGCTGCTTCTGTTTCTGAAGTCACGGTAAAGAAGTTGTCCTTCACTTCAAACTCACGGACTTTTTTAGCTTTCCAGTCTAAAAAGTTGGTCTTGAGTGGGTTACGACCCAACAAGTCTAATTCACGGATCTTATCGTTATAGTCAACAACCAAGTCTTGATAAACCTGTTCTTGCTGACTAATCGGCATCAAAATCAGTTTAGATAGCAACTGGTTCACATGATAGTTTTGCGCCGTGCGATACGATGGTCCTTTTTCATCATCCGAAATATCAATATCAAGTGTGTTCGCCAAGTTCACGTTATTTTTCAAATAGTCCAACGCTACCCGGTTGCCAATGTAGTTGAGCATGTCAGGATAATCGTTTTCGTTAAACTTGGTTTCTGAGTTGGCAGAGACGTTCGCTGATAGGGTAGACAGTTTACGCATCATCATTAAGTGCATACGTGTTTCTGCTGGAATACCCGAATCTACTGTCGTCATAATCGGATGTGATTCTTCACCACGGCGACCCACACGACCGATCATCTGAATCGTATCGGTAGAGTTCTCAGGTTTTTGCAAGAAAAACAACTCACGTTGGCGCAAGTGATCCGATGGAATTGTAGGATCAGGGTTTTTGGCTGCATGTAGAGAAATACCCGTACAACCAGAGCGAGTCACAATAACAACATCGATTTCACCAGATTGGAATTTTGATTGAACCAAAATCTTACCTTGTGTCGTATTGTTCTCTTGTTTATTAACCTTCCATTTGCCGTCTCTTGTTTCCGTTAAGTGGATCTGACGGCCAGAGATTTCATCAATCTTGAAGCCAGCTTTTGTCACCTTGTTACGTAGTACGTCCAAAGGCATCAAAGGTAGGTCAGGGAACTTTTGAATCTTTTCTTTGATACGATCCAAAATGATTTTATACGGACTTACCACTGGATCGCCGTTTTCATTAAATGTCACTTCCGTACTGAGCTTCTTAACGAACGAGTTACCGTAGTTATCTTCAGCTTTCACCACATCGATGCGATCTAACATCACTTCAAGCAAGTCACGGAATTGTGGGAGTTCATCTAAAACAGAAATTTGACTTTGCAGATAGCTACCGCGCTTATCTTCAAGCTTAGTCAATTCCTTTTGAATATTTTTCGCTGCTTTTTCATCGCCAGCGTCACGGTTTTCTTTGATCATGAGTTTTTGAAGCTCACTTTCAAGAAATTCAATTTCTGACGATACCGACTTGAAGTTATTAAACGCTTTTTCTTTTTCAGGCGAATCAGCGGTAACGTCTTGCGCCGTATCTGCTTTTAAAATCGCTTCCATGCGACTTTGCATCAAAATGTTGAATAGACTCTCACCCGTATTTTCCAAACCAATCACGGGCTTTCTACCCTCATGTAACGCCTGAATCACAGCATCACTTGTAGAGTCAGTTTTCAATGCCAATAGGAATTGCTTTTGGATCTGGTACATTCGAGATCCAAAGTTCATCACACTCAAACTTAAACGGTTTTTCGGATCGTCTGAATCCTGATGAAAGTCTAAATTGGCAACAGCATCATCATCATTGGCAATGTTTTCTAGCGCATCGAGGCGAATGTCTTTAGAAAATTTCACCATGTCCGTCAAGATGTCAGAAAGAACATCTGAGTAATTGTGAAATTTCTTAATTTCCTCTTCAGTTGGCACAAAGGTTTGAATGGTAATGTGCGAGAGATCTTGCTCTCTACGAATCATTGCAGAGCTATCTACCAAACCTTCAGAAATAAACTCCAAAATTGGACCATCTGCATTATCGATAACCTTTTGTAAGTCATTACGAGATACGGATCGAGGGAACAATTTATGGAAGAATTCAAGATTTTCAGGTTTCTTAATTGCCGATGCAGACTGGAAATTAATTAGGTTGGTCTGATCAATAACATCTAAGAAAAATTGACTTGTAGCTGATTTCAAGGATGCTGCACGGTGCGTTTCATCCATCACCAAAACAGTGTCTTGATTAATAAAACGAGTCAATAACGCACGTTTACGGTTTGGTCGGTTAAATTGGCTATACGTTGCCAATACCAAGTCATGTTGCGCTGGAATATCTTCAATTTCCTTAGGCAGATCTTGGCCAGTGAATAAAACCTCTTCAGTACCAAAGCGGTTAATCACAGCATCCGAGTTAAAGATAAACGGATCTTTAAAGAACTTGTCACTGTCTGTAGCAACAATATCACGCCAAATGTCGTTCAAGAGTTGCGTTGTATCTGTAAGGAAAACAGGGGGCTTTCCTCTTAACGCACTATATCGTAAACACGCAGCTGCAATACGACCTTTACCTAAACCCGTCTGGTCGCCAATAAGCACAGGTAAGTTTTGGTCAAAACGTAAAATGATATGGGCAACCGCATCGACCTGTTCACATGCAAAAGCGGACTTTAGTGCATCAAAATTGTCATATTGCAATTTCTTAGCGACATAGGCATCAACAAGAGTAGGGTAGTTACCATTATCGACTTCAGCTTGGAAATTGATACCCCCAAAACCTAATACATTTTGGATGTGTTTAGTCAATTGAGCATTTGCCTGATTAATCGCTTTAATCTGGTTTTTAGCCACTAAAGCAATTGGCTCAGATGCCATGGACATCGGTATATACTTAACTTGGTATATATTTTCCGGAGTTGGTTCTGTTGTGTTTTCAGCATTAGGAACAGGAACAATCGGCTGTAAATTTGATTGGTCAGATTCAACAGTCGGTTCTTCTTCTTTTTGCTCAGTACCGATCGCTAATTCAGAATTTAACTTAGCAATCTCTTCAGCAGTTAAACCCGGTTCCTGTTTTACTTGCTCTACCGCTGGTTCTTCAGCTGGTGTTTGTTCAGGTGTTTCACCCTCATTGGTCGCCGTGGTATCACCTACTTGAAGATTAACGTCATCGTCAAGGTCTTCATCCTGATTTTGGTTCTCGTGCGGATTCTTTACCTCAGGCACGAAATCATTGTCATTTTCATTTTCAAACGTTGGTGTAGCTTCAGTTGGTGTAGGTACATCATCATCTGAACTGGTTGTTTGCGTACTAACTTCAACGGTTCCGAAGTCAAAAGAAACTTTATTCGGTTTTGATTTAGGTTTACGACCAAACATCGGTTTTGGTTTGACAGCTTCCTCTTGCTTAATCTCTTCTTCTTTAGCGACCACGACTTCATCAAACATAGTGACTGCAGACGTAGGCGTTACACTTGATGCAATATCTTCAAGTGGCGAAACAGGCTGTTCATCACCTAGACTGGCAAACAAATCGTCATTTTCTTTTTCAACAGGCTTAACCTCAACAACAGGTTCAACCACTGGTGCTTGTTGTGCTTGTTGCTCAACTGGAGTCGGAGTAGTTGGCTTGAAGTATAGATCCTTATTCGGATTCAAACGTTTATAGATTACGTTATTAGCCCATCCCCAAAGTTCGTCATAGTCCGTTATGACTTTCAACTTATCTGGTACCACAGAAGATTGGTAAGTTTGTAGTAACGCTTGTTCATTTTTACGATTGCCTACCACCAACATACGAACATTTTGATTAGCGCCGTTTCGTGCATATGCATTGCCGTGGATTTCTACAACCGCCTCAACTTCATAATGCTTATAGAGATAATTGAGTAAATTCTTTGATTTACGCTCAACCGTACCATCTGAAATCTGTTTATCTGAGCCAATAATGAAAACTGAACGCCCTTGATCGTTTCGTGCGTTTAGTGATTTAACCAGAATGGCATGGTCCAATTTATCCGTACTGAACCAGACGTTTTCTGATGGATCTACCAATAATGGGTTTGGATCTACGCCGTTACGCTGTTGAACCAAAATTGGTGCAACACGTTCTAATTTATCCATAGCACCAAAAGGAGGGTTGGCAATCACATAGTCAACTTTTTGCTTAAACGTTTGCTCAAAATCAATTTGTGTAGCATCTGCAGTAACAACCGTGCATTCATAATTTTGAGTCAGTGCTTTTGTACGTTCAGCACGTTTGGGATCTAACTCAACCGCATAGACAGAAGCATTACGCTCTTGGGTTAATAAACCGATTAAAGATCCATTACCCACAGTTGGCTCGAGCACGGAAAAGTTTTGTTTTGTTCGGTTATCACCCTCAATCAATAAGCGCTGAGCCACAAGTGACATCGGGATTGGAGTCGAATATTGCTGTAGCATACGAATCGTATTGTTTCGCATGGTCTTAGTCGGCATGCGATTGTATAACGCTAAACTCGTTTTAAATGAGCTCTCAGTAAAATCAAGCTCACCTAACTTTTCGACCATCACTGTTTCAAGCGCTTCTTCTGCAGTATGGATCTGTTTATCTGTTACCTTGGATACATCAACGTCAGCATTTTTGGCTTGCGTGATTAGAGCTAAAAACTTTAAAAAGTCCTGGTGATTATGGCTCTTTGTTTCATGTTCTAATTGATAGATATAGCCTCTTAAGCATTCTTTTAAATCTTTTTGCTTGGTCGCACGTAAGTACAGACTAGACGGCTGATCATTAGGACCTTCAGGTATTTGCGTACCTTGGGCATTCACGTAAAAACGGTTATGAGCTGAAGCATAGATTTTGTTGCCATCAGAGTTATAACCGAGTGGAGTTGCACTATTCAACGCAACGTTCAATCGTTGTGGCACCAATGTTTTTGCTTGGGCATTGAACAAATCATGCAATTCTTGGCGAGTCGCAAGCACACTACGGATAAATTCTTTTGGAATACCCAAAACTTCATGAAACAGTCTTGGTTTGATCGTTTCATTCAAATTGTATTGATACAAGTGACCGTCAAAGTGAGGATAAGCCTCAAACTTCATCGGTGTAAAACCAATGTTATTCAAATTTTCTTTAGATAGTTTTTTTTGAACGTCCAATAAGAGTAATTGGCTATCCGTCTGGCCAACACGCCGTACATCGAGATATACACCAGCTTGTGATAAGTCGATCCATTTAATTTTTTCGTTTAAATCATGAGTAGTCATAGCGAACCTGAAGAAGAATTATTAAATTTGATTAAAAAGTCATGTCGTTATAGACATCAGAAGTCGCAGCCTTTTCTTGGCTTTTCTTAACATCCATTTCTGGCTGTCTGACTTTCATCATTAACTCTTGTGGATCAGGTAAAAGATCGTGGTTGAAGTTCTTAGATAACGGACTATCGATTGAAGCTTTATGTTGCTGTACATGCTCTACCGTAATTTCTGAAAAGTTCAACGCATTCATACGGGTTTGAGTAAGTTCAACAGGCTCGATAAACGAGACAAAACAATTATTCGAGTTCCGTTGGTGTGGTTGAATAACAATAAACGCTTCAGCAAATTGCTGTTTTGCATGCGTCAATTTATTCATGGTCTGACGATCAACTTGACTTAAAAATTGAGGATTTAAGTCGTGCGGTTTTGGATTGCCGTAGTCATCGGTAAATTGATTCACTAGGGGAGGTGCACCAACACCACGAACACCCTCACCAGTACGTAAATCTATTTCTGGATCTACCTTGCGAAAACCAGCGTGAGGCGTTTTATTGTTGAAAAATTTCTTTAAGAACGTGTCTTTGTAAAGCGCACCTAGTTGTAGTTGTTGGCCATGATAAACCTCAGGCAGTAATTTTTGACTCACCAAGCCAGCGTAAAGACGTTTTAAATTTTGATTTTTTTCTTTGTCTACATCTTCATTGTAGAACACTTTAATTTGTCGATCGCCAAGTAATGCAAACAGGGCAATACGGGCCTGGTCCATAACATAAACGTTCTGAGCCTGTTTATCGAACTGGTCTTTTTCATACTGGTTGGATGGTACAAAATTTGGATCAAAAGTTGCGGTGTGAAAGTCATTGCCGTTCAAAATATCTTTGATACTTTCAATCGGATCTTTAGCAACCCGATAAGACTTTTTAGTTTTATCAATACCGCCACGTTGCATCAACGGATCTGGCTTAGCGAATTGCTTAACACTTTCACGATCAGCACTGTCATAGGTTGGAATCAATGGGATTGTAGTTAATACAGAACCAGACTCATAGCGCACAACAATTTTTGAAAATGGAATGCGCTCAGGTTGGTTGTCAGTACTATTCGATAAAGATTTAACAAGAAGCTGTAAATTATTTTTAATAATAGCGTTATGAAGTGCTGGAGAATTAATTTTTACATTGGGCACTTGCATATGTGCTGCATCTTCAATGATTTGAGCTTTAACAAAGAAATCGCCGTTTTTTTGTTGATGCACATTGATAGAAGTGACTGCTTTGATTAATTGTGAATTCGGGTTGTTACTCATTACGTTGCACCACTGAGCAACATAAGTTTTATAACCGTCAAGAGATTCGTAGGGTGAGTCAACACATTTGTCAAAACAGATAATTCGACCACGGTTAGCACCGCGATTATGTGTGTCTAATGAAGTACGTTGGTTACGTCCAGAATCAAATTTTGCGTGGACTTCATCTACTGAAACATTCTCAGTATGATGCTTGTTGAGTTTATTAATGATCTTCGTGAATTCTTCAGATGAACTCATTCGTATGCGAACTGGTTCATTGGTAGACATATCAAAGCCGTATGCATACAGCTCGTCTTGTTCATCATGTTTGTAAAATTGATCTACAGTCATGACGATACGTTTAATCGTATTATCACTTTTACTCATTTCTTAAATTCCACGCTTTATATTTTTGATTGCTGGTCATTGACTCAAGCTATTTATAAAATACTACAAAACCTCATTGGTATATACTAAGGAGGCAAATAAAAAATTAAAAAATATATTAAAAAGTTTAAGAGTAAATTTTTAAAAAGAAATTTTTTGTTTATTATCTTTCTAATTAAGGGAAGTTAATTAGGGACATTTTTTATGCTTATTTTTCATGATATTACAGGATTAGTACGGAAAAACACAAATGGTACGAGCGAAAATCAAATTCATTTGAGCGCAAATTGAATTTGAATTTTTAGAAAATAAGGCGTTTTTAGTTGGTTTTTGATGTTTTTATCCACTTTCCTATTAAATTCTATCCACAAATTAAGTTCTTGTATATTAGAATGAATTTAAAAATATGAGTAAAATATTGTTCATTTTTTAGCTTTTTGCAATATTGGAAATTTGCAAACTAGCAAGTGTTGTAAGTCGCTGTTTATAATAAAATTAAATAGAATAAAAAATACTTCCAGCGCAAATTAAATTCATTTGAGCGCAAATTAAATTCAAAACGTTGCGGATAACTTCTCCAATTTCTTGAGAGCCTTGATAATAAAGACTTTCAGATTTTATGAGGAATAGCCCTTATATATGACCCAACGATCGCTATTTAGCTTGTTTTACGACAAATCAATAACTTACGCCATTAGGACGGAAGAAAGTTTACAACCCATTTATAAAAAACTTTCGCTGAGTTCAGACTATAACAGAAAATCAATGAGTTACGCCATTAGGACGGAAGAAAGTTTACATCCACTTATAAAAAACTTTCGCTCGTATTTTGACACAACTATAAATCAATAACTTACGTCATTAGGACGGAAGAAAGTTTACAACCCATTTATAAAAAACTTTCGCTGGAAGTTAGGTACAGCCAAAAAGTTATAACCTAACCTTAAAACATACTAAACATACTATCTATGATAGTTGAGCTATTGGATCTGGACAAAAAAGTAAAATCAATAACTTACGCTATTAGGACGGAAGAAAGTTTACAACCCATTTATAAAAAACTTTCGCTCGTATTTTGGCACCACTATAAATCAGCAACTTACGTCATTAGGACGGAAGAAAGTTTACACCCATTTATAAAAAACTTTCGCTCGAAATTTGCCAGCAATATAAATCAACAACTTACATCATTAGGACGGAAGAAAGTTTACAACCCATTTATAAAAAACTTTCGCTCGTATTTTGGCACCACTATAAAACAATAACTTACGTCATTAGGACGGAAGAAAGTTTACAAACCATTTATAAAAAAGTTTCGCTGGGTGCCTATCTTGAGCACATATTTATTTGATCAAGTATTACATTGGTTAACTTACATTGTAATTGTGAATATTACTCATATAAGGCACTGTTTTTCATAGTCTTATTTATTAAGAAATTACTGTTAAAAATGCTTTTAATCGTAGTCTAATTAACGAATTGATGCTATAATGTCTACTCAGAATGCCTATGGGAATTCGAGATATGCAATATCAATCATTTAGTCTTAGACATCAAAAAATACTCATTGACTTCAATGTGTTTAGCTCTGGCTCGTCTGATATTTTGCTAAAAGGTGTTTTATCTGCCGAATTGCTTATTCTAGTTGATAATTTAAATGCATTTTATTCTGCAGAAGACGGTAGATACGTTGTATCAGCTGAAAAAGTTAACCACGTTACAGGTCTAGATTTTAATAAGAAAACTATCAACCAGATCATGCGTGAAGCTTGTGATTTATCATTTATGATTGATACAGATGCGAAGCAAGCTGCAGCACCTATGATTGACGAAATTCAAATCTTATCAAGTGGCGATATTACTTTTAAACTCACTAAAAGCTTTGATTTTTTTAGAAATTCTCTTAGTTTTAAAAGCATATATGAGAAGCTACCATACAGGTTCACTACTTCTAAACTAGAGTTACCGCAGATCGGTCAACAAATAATGTTAATTGCGTAATTAAGCCTCTGACGAGGCTTTTTTATTGTCTAAAATTTAGTTAGTATATACACAGCTTTAAAGCGAAAAGACTACAACGTTAGTTGGGTTGCAAATATATTTTTATTTTTATTTTTTAATTCAATCTCAGGCAATGTACGTTGTACGTTGTCTAAAGTGGAGCAGTTATGCAAGATTCTTCACAAGTCTGCATAAGTAAAGGAATTTCAGAAGATGAAATTTTTGGACTATCGCAGTCAATGAAAGACTCAATTATTAATGCCGAAACAAAAACCATGGATCTCTTGGGTTACGGCAACAAAATCAGTAATTTCATAGTCGAATGTTATCTAGATATTCCAGTTGTTGATCAATTCATTTTTTACTTAATGTTGGTGAATGCCAAAAATAAGTATGCACATCAGCTGCAGCGCGTTATCGCTGAAAAACCTGAATTATCCCAAATTGAAGCATTACAACTAGCGAACAACTTTGTTCTGAATTTTGAATACATCCGTCAAATTCTTTTATTCAAAAATAAAGCTAATTACCTTAGCAATGGCCGTATCAAATCTTTGGCATGGAATACGCTAAATAGTGTTGGTAAAGTGATGCTACCAATGAGCTCTTTACGCCAAATAGACAGCGAACCATTTTCAAGAAATGACGTAGACAGCGTAACTCATAAAAGAATGTTTGCCAGTACGGGCTATTTTGAATTAGATAACAATGCGTTTATTTGCTATCAGCTTGAAGAAACGTTGATTGCCAATCTATCTGAATTAGATTTTGATAAAAAGGGGCGCTACACAGTTCTCGACACTTTAACGGTTCTTGGATTTAAGGACCGTTTTGATCTTTATATGTATAACTTGATGAAGATCAATGAGTTTCGTGGCGAAGTGGTTATTCCTTACATTGACTTCAAAGCATTAACCGAGTTTTCAGTAGAATTTAAATACAAAGCAAGTGATTTTTACCGTAAACGACTTCTTGTTTCATTAGAAAGACTGAATAACAATCCATCTATTGAATTATTTATTTCTGTTAAGTATGAACCATGCAATAAGCGTACACCAGATCGTGACAATTTTTGCAATTATCGTTTTCAGATTCAGTTGAAGTCCAACTATCGTAAAGCGCTTAATACATTAAATGAAATGTGTGCAAAGGTTCAGGATGAACAGGGCAATGAGCTTAAAATCAGTAATGCGCTCTTCACTTCAGCAATTCGATTGAATAATGGTGAACCTGAAAAAGTAATAGAACTTGTTAAGGATCGTTTAGCTGCTTATACAACTAAGAATGGACCATCATATTTAGCTAAAAATCTTAATTTGGTTGCGTCTTATGTTACGCGAGCTCTAGAAGATCTATATAAAAGTAATCACTTCTTTGAAAGATTCCTAAACGATATGAAGCAAGCAGATAATTTACTTTATCTGAGAAATCGTGATAAGAAAGTTGAGATCGAAAACAAAAGTGCATCTACTTTCTCAAGCGAATTCATTAATATTCGCGACAAAGTTGATGTTACCACTTGTGAAATTCTTACAAACGCTGAGTACATTTCAAAGAAAACGGAAGCTACTGTAATTATTGATTATGCTTTCATACGTAATTCTATTTTTATTACACATCCTCATTTGCGCCACCAGCGAAATGCAGACGAGAAAAAATACATAGATCTCGTGTGTGAAAGCACAAAGCTTTGCCAAATATTCTTTGGTACGGGTAATGAAAATAAAAAAACGTTAACTCAAAACTATTTAACAGAACTCCTGTTTGAACATTTTTTTGATGATAATTTCCACTTGAACTCAGATGTATTAAAGAATCTTCTAAAAAAAGATAAGGACTATTGGGTACAAGAAAAGCAAAAGACATTTATGCGGTTGTGGAAACTTGCAAATGAGTTCAGTTTAAAAGCTATTAGTCCAGCGAACTACAACGGTAAAGAGAGTTCAGACAATGAATAATAAACTTTATTTATGTGCAATTTTTACGGCTACTATATTGAGTAGTAGTGCAAATGCCGATTTTAGTGATTGGTATAAAAAAGCAACTTCAAATGAAGATTCAACTCAGCAAGTGCCAGCTCAACAACAGCAAGCACCTGGTCAAATTCAACAGCAAGCACCAGTTCAGGTTCAGCAACAGCCGATACAGCAAAGACAATATAATTCTAATCGGAACACCACAGCTACGCGTTACCAAAACAATAATGCAAATGTCACTGGTGATTCTGGCCTTGAAGCACGAATGAATAACTTGAATTCGACCATTGAGAATCTAAACAAGTCATCAAAAAGTGGTGACAACCTCACGAATAACTATCTAAATATTGTTCAATTCATAGTGATAAACGAAGAAACACGTAAATTGGATGGTAAAGACAATACATCACTGATCAATAACATGTTGGCTGGTATTGTGAGTTGTCAGAATAAATACAAAGTCGATGTTATACAAAAAGTGAATAATCAACTCCCAAGAGATGTTGCTAACACCGTACAACGGTATTTAAGCCAGAATGGACGCTCTATTGGTGCAAACGGCAACTGTTTATACTAATTAAACCCCTTTTTAAAACCGTCCTTAAAAGGCGGTTTTTTTTATTCTTAAAACATACCTATTTATTTTAAAACCACATTCTATATACTACTAACAGTTTAATGAATATTAATGTGGGTTTTATCATGATCAGTTCTAAAACAATATATGAACTATATCAATTGCTGAATCAATCCGAAGTACAAGAATTAAAATCATCTATAACTGAGACTTTTGGTGCAGATGTGGAAAGTGAAGAAGTTGATAAAAGCCCGGTCTTACAGCAAAAGATCAATTATTTTATTTATCAATATATACATCTCAAGCATCCAGAAAGAACAGACAAGATCTTATTCGATGCAAATGAGTCGGCTCACGAGGTTGTAAAAACAGAACACCTTAAAAGTGAGCCAGTACCCTTATTAAAAGATTTTGTATCAAACAGCAGCAATAAAGGTTTAGCACCTGAAGAACAAAAAGATGTAATTGCAGTCACTTTACCAGCCGAATTATCTGACATTCCTGTTGAACCAACAAATCAAAACCATACAGGAAATAATGAAGTAAAACATGACTATAACATTATCCTTGATGGACGAACTAAGCTAAATATATTGCTCGACAGATATTTAAGTGGTGTTGATGATGTGGCTCGTGAAATCATTGTGAAGTGCTTTCTTGTTATCTCTATATTTGTAGCACTGATCTCTCTTGTTATGGTTCTTCTGAATACGACCAATATTAACCAGATCCAAGAAATGTATGATATTGGCCATAAAACATTCCTATTCCAATATGCTGAAGTCTGCAATGTAAATGTTGAAGTTGCAAAAGCGAATCCATGTGTTATCTCAGAAATCAATAAACGTATTTCTGAACTATCAAATAGCAGATTTTGGAACACGTTCGGGGTGGTGCTTTTCTCACTTTTATCGTGCTTTTTCTTCTACCATATCTCTACTTACCGTGATTCTAAAGATAAGCACAACGGCTAGTCTTAAAAGGAGGTTAGGGTGTTTTAAAATGGTCTTAAAAGGCCATTTTTTTTATTTTAATAACAAAGTTTTATAGTTGATAAAAGGTATTCTAAAAGTATAATAGATACACTCTTAAAACTGGAATGCGTTGTGCTTTTTAAAATTCCAAAAACGGGTGAGATTGATTCAAGTGAACAATCGATGACAGGCCTGGTACTCAAATCGGCATACAACTTAGTTGCCATTTTCAATATTTGCTACATCTTTGTAGTTGTATTCTTTGTGTTTGAAATGTTTTTAAATACAACGATATACAAGATTAAATATCTACCAGAAACCCTCAATACTCCATCATATATATTGCAAATCATCATATTCATTTTATGTTTTTCTTCACTTCTGTATGCGATAAACAAAATGTTTGATGAAAAGTATATCCCTACACGCAAAGAAATCTATCTATTCCTTATCTCTTTTACTATCAATAGTTTATCAATGTTTATTTTTTTAGCTACCAAATAACACTGTAATACCAAGTTCCCACCGTAGCCTAAGCAAAAGTTACCTGTTTTTTTGGGTTTTAAAAGCAGTGAACAAGGGCAGAATTAAAACACAAAAAAATAAAATTAATAGTTTTAAAAAATATTTTTTAAAACTAAATCAGTGATAATATGTAACCAACGTTAAGTTTAAGAAAGTATATTATGTCTGATATTCGCAGCATCTATTTTTACGGTAATAATAAAAGCATCAAATTGGGTAAAAACCCAATCTTAAATACTGTCTTTGAAATTTTTCCAGCCACTAAAACCCCTTTAAAGCGGATTCTTAATCATAACCACCAGTGGGTTAGTAATTGCGCTTTTTACGTGCCTAACGATGTGAAAAGTGAATGGGTTAAAACGGTAACACTTTCAATTTTGACAATCTCAATTATGGCTTCCTTCCGTAATGCAATTGCACAGCAAAAAGGGTTGTCACCAAACGATGAAGCACTTGATGAAGAGGTAGAGAACCTTGTGCCAGATTCGTTATTCAATTCTGCTATTGAATTATCGGATCTTAAAAAAAGTTTATTAGAAGTTCTGCCAAATTTAATGAGCGAATACCTTGCACAAAACTTTGGTGAATACGAAAGCATTATTACAAACGGTGTAGCTAAGCTTTTTATTGATAACCATGAATTTTTGGATAAGCAACTTGATTCTGATGCTGGAACAGATAATCAGATTTCAATGTTAAATTTTACTGACAATGCAGATGAATTATTTCACACAACAAACTATATTTTAGTCCGTATTGCTGATTCAAATGAAAACTTGAAAATCAACTTTACTAACAGCAAACCACATGCAGAACACTTAGGCCGAATTCTGCATACATTATTGGGGGATGAAAGTTTTGAGATCTCAAAAGGTTCAATTGAGATACCTAATGACGAAGATGGCCAAGAAATTTTCATCTTTGAAAAAGAAACGAACTTTATTGATTTTTACAATTCATTATTGCTGGAAGTTAGTTTTTTTCTAGATCATGCAACAGTCTTAGAGCATATAGAAAAGTATGCACCAATTAACCAAACACTAAGCAGTTTGAGTGAGAATTTAGAAAAGAATATTAACTTTGTCATTTCTTCATTCAAAGAAACTCGCGATCTATCTGCATATTTAGAAAGCCGTGCTCAAATCATAGGGTTAATTCATGAAGCTGCACAAATCGCCAGCATTGAAATACAGCCAGTTGCTCAGGCTAAGGACCTTAAATCGTTAATTGAATCGCATCACCTGGTTACTTTTAATGATAAAGACACCTTTAAACAATTTAATTTATTTTGAGGTGAATATGAAATTTGTTATTAAAAATGGCATTGGTACACGTAAAGTCGAAGTGGATCTCGCATTAGATATACCATTGGTGCTACAAAAATCCATTTCTGTAATTGAGTATGAAGATTTCTTTAAATATTTTAGTGAGCAACATTTTCACATTTGCAAATTTAGAACGTTGAACTTTAAAGATAATAGCGTAGAGGGAAGTAGTAAGGAATTAAATCGCTTTATCTGGCTTGCTATGGCACATCAAGCTTATATGGAGCGTAAAGCTTTACTACCAAGTAAATATATTGCGGATCTAGAAGCTTCAATTTCAAGCATGTTTAATTTAGAGAGCGAATCGCGAGAATGGTACCGAGCTATTCACAAAGCCATAGATGCTTACCTTAAATCACAATTTCCTGAAGCAATAGAGTTTTTACCTTCCAACATTGCACCACTGGATGAAGTGACTAAAATTCTTATGCAAGAAGTACAGCCAGTGATACCAGTTGCAGACGAGCCAGCGAAGCTTTATAGCTGATTCTAGAAATAATTAAGACATAAAAAAACCATCTAAAAATTAGATGGTTTTTTTGTTTGTGTTTTTATAATTTTGCGAATACTTCAGGATTGTCATTCATAAACTGTTCAATGAAATCATTGTCTAATTCGACATGTTTTGGAAGCTTCTCATGTTCACGAACAATGGATTTTATAGATTCAATATTTTGCTGATTGAAAACAGGTGTTGTACGGCTCTTATAGCCAGTATCAGCCATCGCATAGCGATCATCAAACATACCTGAAGAGGTATTAGAATCGACTTCTGAGTCGCTTATAGATAGTGTTAAGTTGCGGTCTTCAGCTAACTTTAAAATGAATTCGTCAGAGATAAAGTTACGTAGCTCATGCAGCATAGATTCAACTTTATTGTGTTTAAAAAGCACCTTTGCAATTGAACGACAAGATAAGAAACCTTTTGTGATGTTTAGATCTAGTAATTTTTGAGGAATGATTGGATCGCTTTTCTTGTTGCTATTCGCGATCTGTTCAACTTCTTCATCAGTCATAGAAGCTATAATGTTTTTAAAGAAATTGCCATATTGAAACTTTTCAATTTTCTCCAGCATTGTCACTTGTTCTGTATCTAATAAGCAAAAAGAAATAGGTTTAAGCTTGCGTTGGTCGGTTTTGCTTAAACTGCCATTTTGGTTTAAGCGGTTCTCTTTGGTTTTAGCGTTAGTTTTAGAGTTAGTCATTTTAAACACCTTTCAATATGTTTTAAACTTTGGTTAATACCAATAATCATATTATAAGTGGTTTTAGCTAAAATACAAAAAATGAACATTTTGTTTTTTTAAAAAAATCTTTTAAATGTTTTTCGTATATACTATAAGAATATCTATCTTAAAAGGTATAACTCGTGATTAAAACTGATACAGGCGATACGGTTGGAGGGGGTTTAACGAATCCTCAGGATGAAGTTCTAGCATTGTTAGAAGAGTGCTTAAACTCTGAACAATATACAGCTCGTATTACTTATATTTGTGAAGATGGCGGTCAATTAGTAGGTAAAAAGGCAGCTTTAAAGATTTTAAAGGAACAAGAGGACAATGGTTTAATGTTGGTTCCAATACCAGTCTTAGGAAAACAACTAAGAGTCTGGAGTGGTTTAAGTAAAACCAAAATGTCTAGTCACACAGGATTGTACAACAATATACAGTGGTCAAAGTTTGAAAGTGGCGAAAAGTTAATAACAAAGCAAGCGTGGACATTACTTCAACTTAGACTTGGGGTACATCCAAAATACAAATTGGTTTTAAAAAATGAATTAGATGTCGAGTGAATTATATGTTAGTGAAATTAGCCCTTAGTGGTCATGCTTCTCCAGAAGCTTTAAGTAAATTTGAACGTATCAAAGCGTATGTGCCAGATAGCGCACCTGTTTTGGTCACATACTTTAATAAACAAGTTTTATTAAGTGATCTACTGGTTAATTTTTCTAATTTTTTACCATCGCTCGAAATCACAAAAGATAAAGACATGCTGGTTACGATTAGAGGAAATGAAACACCTTTAGTCGAATTTATTGTCAATTTAAAACTATACAGCATGAAATTAGGCAAACTTTTCTTTGAATTTGAGAATCAATTTAAAGAAAAAGAGCAAGACTTTAAGGGCTTTATTAAACGTCACAAACTTAAAGGTTTTGATCATGCCAATTTTGTTAATTACGTGAAACTAGGTGCATATGATAGTGCTTTAGACATTATCAAACACCAGTACGAAAGCGTTAAAAAAACATTCTTTGTACTGTTTAAAGATCGTTTCACCCTATTAGAAAGCAAGGGTTTTATTTAAGGATATTCTATGGAAATGTTAGATCCATCAAACACAAACCCTGGGCTCTTTTTAGTCATAATGGCTACGGCAATTGGTACCATACTTTTTGGTTTTTTAATTGTCGCTTTAATTGCACGATATAAGTTCAAGATTAAAGTTACGGTATCTAGTTTTATAGCTGCAGTTACTTTATCTGTATTTAGCTTTATATGCTTTGGTTCACTTGGTCCGATGGAACCTAAATACAGTACTTCAGTTGTTCAGCTTTATGCGTTGGGCTTACTGGCTGGTACTTTAATATTAAATATAGTTCTTCTGAAATTATTCAGCCCTAAAACTATTGAACAGTTAGCTTTGAAAGGTTTTAATAAGTCAGAAAATGAACAAAAAGAGCATTACAAAAACATCTTAAAAGAGTTTAAATGTATTACTGATTTGGAAGATAAAAACAAGCTTAATAAGCGCAGTTTTAACTTGTTAAATGTTTTTAAACATAAAGGAAAACAAAATGTTTGATTTTAAGATGAAATCTTTGTGTGTTTTGGCTGTTGCCGGATCTCTTTTAACTGGTTGCGTATCTAGTACTATTGATGGAATGGGTTCTAAACGCAAACAAATCATGTTGTATTCTGAAAAAGAATATCTTCAGCAAAGTACTCAGTCTTACAACAACATCATCACGACTGCTAAACAGCGTGGATTGATTGTGAATAACGCTCAAGTAAATAGAGTAGCAAAACGTCTTATCGCACAAGTTCCACATTATCGAGCTGACGCAGCAAATTGGAATTGGGAAGTTAATACAATCCGAGATAATGAAATCAACGCGTTTTGTCTATCTGGAGGCAAGATCGGTGTGTTGACTGGTTCTATCACAAAAATTAATGCAACTGATGATGAATTGGCTGCACTGATCGGCCACGAAATTGCACATGCTTTACGTGATCATGGGCGTGAAAAGGTAAGTAAAAAGCTTTTAACTGGTTTAGGTGTGCTTGCAGCTAGTTCGGCTGGTCTTGGTGACATGGTTGTATCTGGCACAAGTTTACTAGGCGATTATGGGGTTAACTTACCTGGTTCGCGCAAACTTGAAAGTGAAGCGGATCTTCTAGGTGTTGATATTATGGTTCGTGCTGGTTACAACCCACAGGGCGCAGTCAGCTTTTGGAATAAAGTAGTAGCCCAAGAAAAACAGGGCACTAAAATTGATTTCTTATCAACGCATCCTACTTCAGAAAAAAGAATTGTAGCGATCCAAGAATACATCAACCAAAATTACAGGAAATAATATAAGGAGCTGGTTATGGATATTTACACAGTTATCCGAGTGAGCAAAAAGTTGTTTGACCACGGTTATGTTGTAATACCAGAACACAAAGTAGATTTTAAATCGGCTTTACTGCTCTTAAATGAACAAACCGTTGATGATCGATTTCTAATATCTAAAGATATAGTAGGTGCTGAAATCAGAGGGAATTTTGCCTTAATTGAAAAGGAGGGGAAGTTTCAATTGTTTACCAAAGGAATAGATTACTTTTGTTTGAATGTTGAGCCTGAAAAATCCAGTACTGATCCTAAACCTGAAAAAGAGGTAAAAAAGAGTAAAGTAGTTCTCAAAAACCGTTATTTATATAAAAGTGGCGTCAAGAAGATAGGGGAGCTGGACACGTACAAGAAAAGAAGCGTCAAGATTACGAATGTAGGAAAACCATTTGTACTAAAACAAAAATTGCATGACGTTCCAGATTGGCTTTTTGAAAAGCTAAAAGACCAAGATGTATGTTGGATCTATTTTGAATATGCTGAAGAACAATTATCAGAGGCACCAATAGAAACTGCACCAATCAATTTAAAAAGTGACATTGAAAGTTGTGTTAAATACTTTAAGTTACATGGTGAAAAAACAAGAAAAAAACCAATTATCAATGCTGAAGCACCAGGTAACGTAAACCTATTCAGATATTGTGATTTACGGCGCATTGATCAGGAATTAAAAGTCTTATTTGTTTGTAGTGAAAACTATCTTTGGTTACTGGAACAAAATAGACAAGATCCACTACCTAACATCAAATTAAACAATATTAGTTTTGGCGGTTGGATCATTCCCAAGACGACAAACCAAGATATGTTGAATAAGCTAATAATGTTAGATAAAGAATTAAAAACGAATCCAGATGCTTATCTTCTAAGTGTACGAGAGTAAAGTACTCTCGTACAATAACTATTGTAATGCTACTAATTAAGTTGCTTAAATCTAAATAATTAAACATAGCTGCAAACATGAATCTCAATTTTTTATTCGGCTTTATCATAATTATTGTTGGCGGTGGTGCAGCAATAGTTGCGCTTCGTTCAATGTTAGAAAATGAAATTTTTATGAAGGATAGTATATGGCTATGAATAATTCTAAATTCGATAAATACTTATTGCGCTCATTTTTAAAAAATACTGGACTTGCAATAATTTCAATTAGTGCAATAGCATTGGTTATATTTGCATGTTATGTGGTTTATATAGGAATAGGAAAAGCATCAACTTATGTATTCAATAACTTTGTACTAACTCTAAAAACTATTGGCTATATCGTATTATTTTTAATCGCTTTAAATTTAGTTATCTGTTTTATTGAAAATGTTATCAAAGAAGCCAATCGAAAAAGGAGTGAAGATAGTTCAGAAGATAATGTATGAGGGTAATAAAAAGTATCATACTGGCTTACTCTCAACACTTTGATTTTTTGGTCTTTATCTCCATCAAGTGTATTTTCTAAAATATAGTATGAATCTTTTACCCTCATACACTAAGGGGTTAAGAAAGGTTTCGGCAAGAAACGCCCCTCAACAAAACACCTACGATAAAAAAGTTTTAGTGATCGTGGTGATCTGTATCAATTACGTCATTATTGTTTGCATTAAACTTAGCCTGCTCTTTATAAAAATTATAGTCGGCATTGTCGTATACAAGCTCTTTTGGGTAAGGGATACCCATTTCATCAAGCTTTAAAGCGTAATAATGCGGTATTGGCTTGGTTGGATTGAAGTATGGTTCAGGGTAGTACTGAGTAACGACTTTAGCGGAGTAGGAATTAACGAGTTGATCTACATCGCTTTCTATTGTTTTTTGTTGGTCATTGTAATAAGAGTCAACAAGCTCTTTGTCTGAGTGGCTTGCTGCACAACCTGAAAATATTAAAGGTATTAAAATAGCGATAATTCTATAATGTTTCATTTTAAATAGGCCCAGGTGTAGTGTATATTTAATGGAACGTTAAAATACTTTAGATTATACATGACTTTTAAAGATGCTGTAACACCACCTTTTAGCAGAGGAAAAAGAGAACATAAGTTCTTGGCTAAAATGTTAAAATCTGAAAAAGATAAGATTAAGCTTTATACCAAAAGTTTAAGAAAAATTACTTTTAATGAGCTTTTAATTAGAGCAACTTTAATTTTAGTTGTGGTTTTTGCGTTAAGTTTTTGTATCTTTGGCGTATACCTATCTTTGAACGGTTTATTCTCAAAAGATGTGCATTTAGGAATGATTGGCATTATAGGTGATAGTAGTAGAATAATATTATGTACCATCTCAGCTATATTGTGCGCGGTTACAGCTTTCAAACTGTTTAAGAAAGCAAAAATTGACTGGAAAGAACATCAGTCATCAAAACGATATGCCAAAGCAATAACGAAAGAGTACCAGTCATTAAATAATTTGATTTTGGAACAGATTAAACAAGATAAAACAGGCAGTTATTGGCTGAACAGCAAAGAGATCCTGAGCATAACAGAGCAATACGAAGATAACATAAATGAAAACACAAAAGATTATCTGGTAAGTTTTACGCAAGATACGACTAAAAAGTATGTTAGGTTTTACATATATAATAATTCGCATATCTCTAATGGGTATACCAATGTTTTACATATACACTCGACTACTTTAACAATTTATTCACACTGTCTAAGTTATTCGGATTCGTTGAGTGTTAAAGACCTTTTAGATATTTCTGTTAAAAGTATTTGCATAAATTATTAGTTTTACTATAATACTTTTAAGAACAAAATTTAAATGTTTCTTACGACATTAAAAGAATGGGAGGCTTATAGCTTCCCATTTTTCTTTTTAAAATAACTATTATTTTTCTAAAACATCATTTGCCTTTTTCTCAAAACCCTTAACTTCTGCTAAAAGTTCTTCATTTTGGGCCATTGTGTCAGTAAAGGTCTGTTTCGAGAATTTAATGAATTCCAATGCATCATTGATCGATTGCTCTTTGCTTGGCTTCACGTACTTCGGGAGCTTATTGAATTCAGTATCCACATTTCTTTTGATCGCAGAAAAGTCTTTATCAAGCGACTCGAATGCTGCACTGGTTGACTCAAGCTGTATACGTTCAGAAACTCTATGGTCGATGTTTTGGAACACCAGGAACACACATACAAAAACTAAACTAGCAATTAAACTATTTTTTAGAACAACTGTATCCATTTTAAAACCCTTTAACATTTCTTTGATATTTTTAGTATAATCACTTTAATGTCTTTAAAATTTTTTTAAAAAATATGTCTAAAGCCTCCAACGTTGAGCTCTTAAACTTTTATAGTCTTGTTAAAGTACCTTTTAAATATGCTCACAAAGAGGTGTTGTTCTCCATTTCTATTTTATATTTTAACGGTAAAACTAAATCATACGTTCATTATCACAAATTTGAAGATGAAGAATTGCAGACTGTTCTAGGGTATGTGGTTTCGGAGAGTCTGGCGTGGACCTTTGGATCTTTGAAAACTGATAAATTCACTGTTAATCAGAATTTTATTTTCAATACTGTGCAAGAAGTGGAAAAAAGCCTTAAAGAACAAATAAATGCTTTATATAAAAGCACGGGTATAAATGCTAAGTTTTCCATGCAATATGCCTTAAAGGATAAGCCATCTGCAGAAAACAACGACTTATTAGAGAAGATATTTGCGATTGATAAAATGCTACCATTTGCTTTTACATTTAATAATAACGGCGGTTATGAAGTTGCATTAAAAGAATGTTCGTTAAAACTAATTAATGATATTGGGTTTTTCGCTTAAAAGTCCTTAAACTATTAAATACCACTTCATTAATACTTATTTTTAATTATAATGTGGGGTATTAGTAGTTTTAAGTTAGGTCATTAATTAGTGAATAAGAAAACCCTTACCATAGCGATATTGTCAGTTTTGCTATTTGGTTGTGATAAGTTAAAGCCTTCAAATACTGATACTGCATCTCAAGAAGAACAAATAGATCCCATTGAAAAGAAAGTTGAGGAACAAGTTCGCAAATATGATGAACGTGTTACCACTTACAATCCATCTAACTACAAATTACCTCAATCAAGCCTTTCTACCACCAGCCACAAAGTAGCGTGTAATTTTGGTGTAGGGGGAGATCTACCAGCTTTGGCATCAAATGGCATGTTCTCACAGCCGTTATATCGTATTGAAGCTGAGCAGATCATGGATAAAGTTCAGGGCGATGTGATGTATGCCCCTTATTCAATCGCGACATCTGTTGAGGGTGATGTTTTATATGAATCTGAAATTGATAGCTTTGATCGACAGTTAAATACATTACGAAGTTATCAAATTAAATCATCTGAACAAAATATCATTTCGTCATCTGGCTTTTACACCAATTCAAACAAAGCTGTTCGTATGGCACCTATCCGCAGTTACCCGGTTGCTTATGTGAAGCGCTTGGACGGCGATATTGTTTCTACATCTATGTTTAATGATGCATGCAACAAAGAAGTAGGTGTACGTAACTACAAATGGCGCGAAATTGATGTGTCGGGCAAACCATATGCAAGTTTAGCATCCACTGTATCTGAGCAAATTGTTCGGGTGAATCAGTTTGGCATGTTCACCAGTGCATCAAATTTTTACAGCTACTTCAGTAGTGAGTTTGGCAACTTCTTGGATGCAAATAACAAGTTTAGATCCGCATTGGAGAAATCAGGACGTTTCCCTAAAGGTTCAAAAATCTACGTTCCATCTGAGATTAAAACGACTGATGAAACACTGGTGATTACGAAGAACCCTGAGCTTGAAATTACAGACTTCCAAAAAGACAAGGTTTTAGAGGCATACAACAAAGAGGCCAAAATACGGAATCTTGGCCAGATCGTATTCAAGGTCTACAACCTCAAAAACAATACTGTTTTCTATACACCATGGAATGAAACCAAGCACCGTGAAGCGGTCGAGTTTGAACCTATTGTTGTTATCGATGGCAAGGCTTATTCAGCAGTTTGGCATGTTCCTAATACTTTGACATTCAATGATTCGACCAGTGCTGGAAACTTAACGTATTACAACGCTACGGCGCATAACGCATTCGTCAATGCTGTTAAAGGTATATACCAAGGTCAGCAAAGCATGGTTGGTACAGAGCACGAAGATGATACCGAATATTCAATGAAGACTGCAGTTGAATACCAGAAAGCCCAGGCAGAGAAATAATATGGAATTAAGCACTATTGAAAAGAATACCGAAGCTCAAGACATTCAATCTGATGCGTATGACCAGCGTGTACATTCAGTATTGATAGTACCTGAACATGCCCTAAAAAAAATTGAGTCGATGATTTTGGCTACTGGTCATGTACAAAGTGACAGTACCAATCTTTTAGAAGTTTTAAGGCCAATGCCTGAAGAATTCAGAAAAGACGTTGATAACACCGAATTTACAGAAAAAGAAAACGGCGACATCGGTGATGCAGCCGTGGTCATTGTTGATGGTTTGATTCACGACACAAAACGCGGTGTTTGGATCTCTCAAAATTGGGGTTGTGGTAGTCCTAAATTCACCAAGCTTATTCAGGCTGGAGCTGAGCCACCAATTGAACTGATTGCCAAAAATAAGGGGAATAAGTTTAGTGCGACTTTAACGCACGAATTTCAAAAAGCGTATGAGCGAATGGGTTATACCCAAAAACAGGTCGGTTATATACACATCCTATCAAATGGTACACCAACGACTTTCTTTAACTACCTGAGTGACGAATTGCTGTGCAAACTGGAATTCATATCAGTAGACAACAACCGTTTAAACGCCTCACAAACTAACTTTTATAGTGCCGTAGAGCGAGGATCTGTTTCAGATTGGGGAGTGAGCTATCACAGAAAACCTTTTAACTTAGAAAATTACCCGATCAATTCTCTATTGGTGTCGGGATTAACAATAACTTCTATTTTGTACCTGATTTACAGCTATCTCTTTGGAGCTTAATACCAAATGAAATATTTAAACAGAACATCTCAAGATCGCGAAAAACATCATTACTTTAATCAACAACAGGGCGACAATAGAAAACAGCACAATCCGAACCATCGTCACCACTCTATTAGCTTAAATGATGTATTTCGGTCGTTATTAGCCCTTACTCAACTAGACAAAGACATCCCGACATTGATCAAGCTTTTTGAAGAACAAGGGCTTGAAATATGCGAAACGCGTGTACGCACTTGGTCAACACCCGTGCATATCAACAATAGACCAATACCACACATTATTTTTGTTGGTTTTATGAATTTACTTGAGTGCATCAATGCTGAAGCAAAACTCAAAGATATTAATCTGTTTGATCTGTCAGAAATCTTGGACGATATACGCAACTAACAATTATGTGGTTTAGCTATGACTGAAGAAATAAATAGTAATGAAAAAAAAGATGGTCCTATTACGGATGTAGGTAAAAAGTTTGCTGGTGCACGTAAAGACAACCCATCACCAGACTTCTCAGGCAACATGAATGGAATTAAGTCTGACAGCCTAGTGACTAAAAAGGAATATTGGCAAAAGCCTGATTTTAGAGCTGATGCCCAATCTGGCCATAAACCTGTAAAACATGCACTATTATTTTCTTTGGTCTATGCAAACTTAACCAACAAGCCTTTAGGGGGCGGTTGGTTTAGCATAGGTCAAAAGCAATGGGATGATGCCTACATTGCTACGCTACACTTCTTAAAAAACAAATATGAAAGCTCACACTACGAACGTTTAGAACAACTGACAGACGACTTTAATGCGTACATGACCGTTAAGTTTGGTGCTGGACGAAGTGAAAAAGATATTTTAGAACGCTACTCAGCTGGACGACATACCAATCGCAGAGTTAAACACCCACTATCATTTAGTTCAGACACACGTTTACGCTTAAAAAACTTAATCCCTTTAGGATGGCCAGACGATCGTGTACTTGATACGGATAATTATGGTGCCAAAAAATTATTAAACACTGAGACTGGTCAACATAAGTGGTATGCCGTTAAATCCATTTCAGCAAAGCGGTTTCAAACACTAGATGATTGGACGGAATACGACACATTCAATGCAGCACTAGAAAAAGTAAAAACATTTTTTCAGCCAATTTTAGATGAACGAGTCATAGAACCCAAAAAAGGACGCGCAAAACCACCCAAAAGACCGCGCTACGACAGAGTTGAAGTGCGCGAGGGTAAGGACCATCGAAAGGGTGAAAACATCGATAGCCAGTTGCTTATGGACTATTTCAAATTTTCTGGAGTCGAGTTCGGCAATTGGGTAAATCAAAAGGAACGTGCATGGTTTCTGAATTGCACGTATGACTCACTAATGGATCTTGTCGAACTTCTAGGTCTACCCGTTACGTTCGCATCTTTAGGCGGTAAGCTAGGAATAGCATTCGGTTCGCGTGGCACAGGCGTTGATAGCGCAGCTGCTCACTTTGAACCAGGTAATATGCTTATTCATTTGACCAAGACGCAAGGTGTTGGAGCACTAGCCCATGAGTTCGCGCACGGATTTGATTGTGTTTTGGCAAAACGAAACGGACTCAATAATAACTTTTTTAGCGAATACTTTCTTTACACCAGTAAAGGGCGTTACTCAGTACAGAATCATCAAGAGTCAGCATACAAACATCTTAAAGATGGCCAGACTGCAGATAAGTTTATCAAGCTGGTTAATTATCTTACTTTTAAGTCAACCAAATACCTTGATTACGAAGAAAGACAAGGCGGTACGGGCTTTATGAATAACGCCATGCACTTAGATCAATCACGGTCAATGTATTGGTCACAGCCAACAGAAATCTTTGCCAGACTGTTTGAATGTTGGGTGACGGATAAGCTGGCTGAAAATGATCAACAAAATGGGTTTTTGGTGCACGGCACAGAAGAGTCGGCAAATAGTTGGAATATGAAGTTAAGCGCATATCCAACAGGCAGAGAACGGGCAATTTTAGTTGATTTGATGGATGATTGGCTAAAAGCATTAGTGAGGTCGTGGACGAAATGAATGCAATCACTAAGACCTCAAAAAAAGAACGGATCTTATTCAATAATCCCAAAGCAACACGACTTTACAGGGAAGCAATAACAGAGCTTATTGCGTTTAAACCTTGGGAAGTTAACGCCACTGAGAATATGCTTACGATCTGCAACACCTACCGCTATGTCGTGAATAAACGTTGTTGTTTAGGGTACGAGTTTTGGTGTTACGACCGAAGCGAAAAAGAATGGGTACGTGTTAAGCCCTCAAGCGGTCGCCACAACTATGGGAAAAACTGGTGCAAAACAAATGACAAAAACAATGGTCTACAAGGCAGTAAAACGAGCAGATTTTGAGTATTCAAACGCAGCGCGTGGATACGTGTATCGGGGAGAGAAAATATCTGATGCTGAAGCGGAAAAACTAAAGCATAAATGGGCTAAAAAAGACCTGATGGACAATGCAAAAAAAGATGGATCGTTCACACCAGAATCATTAGAAATGTTCAAAACCTTGGTGAATCATGTATCACCACGGGAGTTGACCGCCAAACAGCAAGCTTTGACATACCATAGCCTTAAACGCTACACAGATTGCGTATTTAACCTTTATGAAGTCACCGCTAAACAAACACCTCCAGCAAAACTAAAACGACCGTACAGCATGCCTAGACTGGATGGTACGGATAACCCTTGGAACCAAGGCAAACGAGAAAACGATGTCTATATATACAAGGGGATTGAGTACAAAGGCATTGAAGCGGAAACAGCAATGCATAAAGTGGTGATTGCATCAGAATTAACGGCAATTGCCGGATTGGATAATCAGTTAGCGAATCTGGCCAACGAAACAGGTGTAGCGTTGTTTTCAGAATTTATTGAAGTTGCACACCAGAACAATGATTTAAAGGATTTAACATATGTAGTTTTTGATTATGTAAAACATCTAATTGTGACGATTGATCGCTATTTTGATTTAAAACTGAAATCTAACGTGTCGGTCAGTATTTCAGTGAACCGAGTAGCTGGCTATTCAAGGTATAGCATAGTTCAACGGAAATAGACGCACGAACGCAACCAGTGACATTACATGTGTCGTCAATGACAGCTTATGTGTCTCGAACGTGCACGTAATTTTGGATTGATTGGTTTGAATGCAGAAAATGTAAATTATGCAAAGTAACACCATGAATATAGCTGATGATTGTACGGTAGTACGTAGACCGTATCAAAGAATGACGACAGCTAACATGCTTAAGATTTGTTATAATAAACAAATTGTTAGTATCTAAACGACACATGAGCTGTCATTTTTTGGAAATTGCGACTACCCTATTCATTTTAATTCGAACTTTAACTTATGTTCACCTGAAGTCTAGTTAATAAAACTTTTAATAATTTTATTTATTATTTTCAATAACTTATATAAATAAAAAAATAATTATAAATTTTTGGTTCATGAACCTAATGAATTTATTGATACTTTTATAAAATAGAGTTAATTTGTCCGAGAGATATGGGTAGATATCTATTTTTGGTCTTTTTAGTGATTAGAGATATGACCATTGTCATCAAATTTTAAGGAATTCCTTAAGTTTTTTTCTTATAATTCAATAAAATAATTTTGAATACTCAAAAATTAAATGTAATATAAGTCACATTATGAACCGTTAAGTGAAATACGTTTTGCTTAAACGAATGATTGAGTTAGATCATCTAAATGATGATCGTGCTAGAAGACTCAGGTTTTACACCAAAATATTTGGCAGACTTTATTTTAAATACAATCCTAAACTGAATATAAAAAACCTTCGGAGGGCTTATTTGGCCAAACTAACCATCAACCTGAAAAAACTAAATTCTTACGCTAAGTATTTTTTCTAAAAGACACCGTACATATAGCATTACTTTATGTTAATAAAAATTTAGCATCATTTTTGACGCTTATTTGTTGTATGTGCAAAAGCAAGACATTTTAAATAAAGAATCTTTTAATATGAAAGTTACATATCCAGAGACAGGTATATACGAGCACGAACTCAAAGCAATTGATAAGATTAAAAAGGTCTTTGATCGTGGCGAAAAAACTAAAAACTGGCGAGCATATGCTGGTTTTGAATTTATGCATAAAAATGGAAAAAAAGCAGTAGCGAAAGGTAGTTCTGAGAAATTTGAATATGATCTCCTAATTATTACTCATGCAAACATTTTGGTCATTGAATTCAAGGACTGGAACGGTAAGGAAATTACAAAAGTTGCAGGAAAATGGTACGTAGGTAATAAAGAGCAAGATTCATGCCCTGTAGCTAAAAATGTAAAAAAAATGCAAATTATAGTTAATAAACTAAAGGATAAAGTTTCAGAAAAGAAAGCTAAGGGCATTACATTTCATTACCAAAGTGTTTCTCACTTTGTTGTCATGTGTGGTAAAGCAGATTATTCGCGCCTGCCTCCAGAAGATTTAGAGCACATTCTTTCGATAGATGAGTTTATACAATTAGCTCAACAGAAGAATTTTAATAATATGTTCCGCAAGCATCTGGAACGTGATGGTCGCATATATGATATTAAAAAAGAATATCACGCCATTATTGATGAAATTTTTGCGCCTGACCAAATTCAACCACGCTCTTTGATTATTAATAATCATGAACGAGGTGACTTGATCTTACCGCATCCTAAAAAGATTTATAGCGAGTATAAAGCGCATTCATTGACCATCGTTGGTGAAAAATCTTTAATGCGTTGTTGGGATTTTAATGAATTCAAGTTGAGTAACTCAAGAATGAGTCAGCCTCAACATCGATTCAACTTGATCTGCAATGAGCGCCGGGTTTTCCAAAAAATTAAAACAGAAAAGCCTGATCTTTATCAAAGTTGTTTGCACCCGATTACAAACCCAAGTCTTGATGACATGACATCAAAATATAATGAGTTGTATGAGTTGCCTGAGAACAGCTATCGAGTCAACGAATTCATCGGCGCTTATGCTGAGAAAATGTCTGAATCTGAGAAATTGGATTTATTCCAGATTTTGCTTGGTAAATTTAATCACCTACATCAAATGGGAATTACTCATGGTGATGTGGGTGATCATAGTGTGTGGATCTCTTATAAAAAGGAGATATTGCTATCCAATTTTTCGGCAGCAAATGATCAAACACAGCCCTCGAAAATTGACCCTGAACTGGCTAACGAACTCCCATTTTTGAATACAACAGCTCATCTTCCGAATCTTGCGCTGACAGCTGCACAAAAGGATGTGTATTGGTTAGGGCAGTTAATCCTTCATATTTGGAAGAATGCTCGACTGAGCCCACGTTCATTGAAAAAATTTAGTCTTGAGGAGCGAGATCAGAACCACTGGTTAGAGCGTATTTTAACACGAGCTTTGACAGGGAAATATGATAATGCATGTGCAGTATTCCAAGATTTCTTAGCTCAAAAACCTGCTGAACAAGTTAGTTATGAACTTGATGCAGATGTACTGAATCCATATTTAAATCAGACAAATACCTATATCAGTTACCCGATATTTGGCGCGCCTATTGATGCTAACCAAAATTTTACACTCTATGCATCAGGCAACATGTTAGTCAAAACATGGATGGGTAAAGTTGCATCTGCAATGACAACTTATCAAAAGAGTTGTTTTAAGCGATTCTTTGAAGAACTTAAAATGACGCAGGCTCTCAATTTGCCATACCTTCCTAAGATTATTGATTTTGGTTTATCAACTAGCACAGCATGTGTGTATCTAGTAACTGAAATGGTAAAGGGTGAAGCTTGGTCAACGGTTATTGAGGGCTTAACTGAGGATGAAAAAAATGAACTTTCACTTCAGTTATTGCATTCTCTGAAAAAATTTCATGAGCATGGCTTTCAACATGGAAACTTGGATGATGAAAAGATTCTAGTAGATAAAACAAACTTGAAAGTTAGTTTTAATGATTGCTTCCATCCTGAAGTACCACAACCTGATTCTTCTAATGCTTATTTCCCATCTGATATTGAAGATCCAACAGTCATTCAGTGTGACAACTTTACTGCATTGAAATTAATCGCAGATCTATACGATATAGACTTGGCTGTGGATGATGTGGCTTCAATGGATCCTACTTTATCCTGGCTAAATACAGCCTTGAGCATAGAAGGAATGGAAGATCCAAGTGTACGCTATATTGATAATTCTCGCTTTATAGAGGCATTTGAATGTAAGGGTGCTATTGTAAAAGAAGCTCCTCAGATTAGTATTTATACAAGTAAGGTTGAGACGCCCTTTACGATTTATCCCGAAAACGGCAAAGTTTATATCCAACTTGAGGCAGCAAGTGAGGGGGATTTTCGATTTACACTTAGCGGAATCAATGGCATGTTAAAAGGGTTTTATAAGCCCCATGAAAATCAATTAAGTTTCCTTGATTTTGTCAAAAAACAAGACCTGTGGTGGAAGGCTAGTAGGGATGCAGATCTGACTATTGATGTTAGCATTGAAGTCCACCCGATATCTGGGATGAGTAAGCGTGACAACATTGTAGAGTTAAATGACTTCTTAGCAAAAGATCAAAACTTTAAGGATGCTATTGAACAGTTTAAGCAAGCACAGCTCAAAAGGACTCAAGAGAAAGAGGAAACATTACGGGCTCTGCGTGAACAAAAAGCATTACAAGAAGAGATAGGCGATGTTATAGCTACTGATGAGCTTATGGCACAGCCAATGAGTCATCTGCCTACACATAGCCACTTAATTGATATTGAAACGAAAGAGTTGTGGAAAAAAGTCATGGCGACTGAGCGTCATGCACATCCTACAATCACTCTGTCTGAGCCGTTAAAGATAGTTTCGAGCAAACATTTTAAAGATTCAAAGAGTGCTATTGCATACTATGACTCTGCAGAAGATGTTTCAGCTAAATTTTCAAAGACCGATAAAGTCGATGTAATGTGCACTAAAGAAACTGGGGCGGGAGGTGATTACACTTTCTGCATAGGTACGGTGAATATTGCGCAATCAAAAGTCGGAGAATTGTGGATCGATTTTTGTAAAAAAACAAATGAAGTTCCTGAAGAAGCAACACTGTTTCTACAAAGCAAGGCAGATAAGTCATCTAATCGGAAACGTGCAGATGCTCTGACAAATATTCTGAGTAATAAGGCTGTCATTGAAAATCTCGTAGATTACTTTGAACCATCATTAGTGATTGAAGCAAAAGATTATGAGATTGAAGTGCCTGATGAAGATCTAGATCACTATAACAAATACAAAAATGGGGAATTGGTTAAAGCCCTCAATCCATTACAACGTAAAGCGTTCCGTAATGTGCTTAAGTATGGACCTGTATCACTATTAAAGGGACCACCAGGAACCGGCAAAACTGAATTTATCTCTATACTGGCTCACTATCTCTATGATAAACAAAATGTATCTAACATCTTAATTGTTAGTCAGTCGCACGAAGCTGTAAATACAAGTGTTGAGCGTATACGTCAGCTATGCACAGAGTATGACACACCATTAAGTATTGCTCGAATAAGCAATAAAGAGAGTGCTGTGTCTCCTGAATTAAAAGATGTCTATACAGGCTCAATTATTACGAGCCAGATAGAGCTGTTTAAGTCTAATATTAAAGAAAGAGTGCTTGAGCTTGCAAAAGATTTATCACTTGAAGCTGAATACTTGAGCGATCTTTATGAAATCAGAGTCACTATTTTAAATAGTCTTAAATCTGCGTATCAGTCAATCGACCAAGATGATCTTGATCAAAAGTTTAGTTTCTCATTAGAAGAGTATACCCAGGCTTTCAAATCAGCAATGCATAAGCTGAAGAGCATGTTTGACGGAAATCAAGACTTTTGGGATCAACTGGAAGACTGTATCAATGATAAAGAGATAACAGTATTAAACCAGTTAAATAAGATCGACATGATTACGTTCGCAGCACTTAATCAATACTACGGGGTATCTAATGAGGAAGGACTTAAAGCGAAAGCCTTGATCAATATTGCCCTAGATTATGAACCATTAATTGAAAGCCAAAATGCTAATTATGAAAGTTTTCTGGTCAAAACAAGGCAATTAGTCTGTGGCACATGCGTTGGTGTTGGCCAACAAAGTATTGGAATCGCCAATCACGTATTTGATTGGGTGATTATTGATGAAGCAGCACGTTCAATCGCTTCAGAATTGGCAATTGCAATGCAGTCAGGTGCACGTATTTTATTAGTTGGGGATCAAGACCAACTTCCTCCACTATATTCGAGCGATCATATAAAGGCTTTAGCTAAGCAACTTAAGATATCAGATGATGATTTGGAAGATAAATTACAAAGCGACTTTGGCCGTATCTTTAATTCACATTATGGACTAAAGGCTAGTTCAGAACTCTTGTCACAGTACCGAATGAGTCCGAGCATCGGCGAATTAGTTTCAGACTGTTTTTATGAAGGAAAACTTGAAACTGAAGTTGTCGATTCTCGTGGTTTAAGTGATGAAGAGCTGAAAGAAATTAAGTTAAAGCGGATTGTGCCTGATAACTATGCATCCGACATCGTAATAGAATTGAATTCAACAGTTACTTGGGTGGATACTGGGAATGCTGAGCATTTCAAAATGGAGAAAGGTAGTAGTATTTATAACCCACATGAAATTAATGAAATTATCGATTTTCTTCAGCGGATTGACCAAGACAAACTCTTGTTAAATAAATTAGTGCCAGAGCCTGATTCCCTTAAAGAGCCTGCTATTGGTGTAATTTGTACCTATGCTGAGCAAAAAAACCGGTTAAGAAAAGCCTTCTCTTTGTGTGAAGTGTCAGATGCATTGAGATCAATTGTGCGTATTGATACGGTGGATAGTTATCAAGGTAAACAGAATAAGATCATCATTCTCTCAGTTACGCGAAATGATCCAACTAAGTTTCCTGCATTTTTGAAGTCACCAAATCGTGTGAACGTGGCTTTATCTCGCGCAATGGATCGTCTTGTAATCTTTGGTGCGTCAGAAATGTGGCAAGGAGTCAACAGTAACTTACCTTTAGGACGCGTATTAAATTACATCAAGTGCCGTGAAAATCAGACTTTAGAATATCGATATATTTCAAAACGCGCCATTGTCAAAATAGTACAAAACAATCCGCACATTAATAAAAATAGATCAAAAAAATATAGAAAGGCAGGGGTATAACTCATGGAAAATTCACTAAGAAGCTATCATGACGTAGATGTTACATTGCCATCACAACTATTCAATGTGGCATTTAGCTATACCACAACAGATACCTTAGATTTTATTGATTCTATGGTATTGCGCCTATTGGTAATTGCACCACTTTCTGCTGAAAAAATAGCGCGGTTCTTAGGGTTATCTAATCATGAAACAGATGTGCTATTAACTAAATTATTAAAACAAATGCAGATAAAACATCTTGAAGATGATCGATTTGCTCTGACTCAGCGACTTGAGAAAGCATTCTCGGATGTTTGTGCAATTCCTTATGTAAATAAGATTGAGGACAATATTCAAAAGATGAGTTTTGAGATGATTGGCTTGAATCCTGAGCCAGTTAATCCCAACGCATCTGACAATGGGGCAAATTCAATTAAATTAGATGCTTCTAACCAATACCTTTCAAATGGTGAGTCTTTGGTTAGTAAGGAGTTTCAGAAAAATTTTCGATTTTATTTCAGCCAAGGATTAGTTAAGTTGAATCCATCAGTGGATGAAAAGAAGCTGCAACTGTATAAAATGAGCCAAGTGGAAAAATTGCGAGACCATTCTCGTCGTTTTACATTACCATTGACGCTTGATGAGAATTATACACCTACAGAGATTAGTGATTTTAATCACATGGAAAATCTTAACAAAATCGAAGATTCTCTTTACGCTGCTCTTAGATCAGCTAAGAAGCCACAAAATATTGAGGATATTCTAAAGGTACTCCATGAATTAGATATGGAGGATACTTTTTCAGTTGAATCTATTTTTAGCGAGAATAAGCTTAATTTAGATCGCTTATTTAAGCTAGAACACAAATCCAATGAATACTTTATCGGGCCAATATATTCTAAGGAAAATTCAGACCTGTTTTTCAAAACAATCAAACAATATCAAGACCAGAATAATGATGATAAACAGCTGTATTGGTTAGCTCCATCAGATGAATTTTGGGGTAAGTCAGATAGATTTAGTGATTTTATTGATCGTTTATCGACAACCACAATTACCAAAAACTTTAAATGCTTCTTACCAGTGGCATACAGAAATGATAAACAATCAATCGCAAGTTATAAAAAACTAATCACAGCTGAGGCAGGAGCCAAGCACTTTCTAACGTTTAAGGAAAGTAGTGTAGTTTTTGACGGTAATTTTGAGCTTTTGGTTATGAAAGACTCTTTTTGTGTTTTGATTATTCACGTTAGTGATTCATCCACAAATATTTTAACAACAGTGCCTGTGGGTATTATTGTCAAAAATAAGGCTATTGCCCAATCGTTTTATAAGTTTTTTGAAGACTTAGAGAACGATGGAGAGAACTTCTTTGGTTTATTAAATTCTAAAAAATAGAATAATCATCTTAAAAAGCTAGCAGATTTGCTAGCTTTTTTAAACTCAAATTAGAGTGGCAACAATCCAGACCAGACATTTCTACTTTGAAGTGGCTTTGTTGCACAAAGATTTGAAATGCAAAGCGCCCCTAATTGAGCCAAATTTAAGGCGTAACTTGGGTAAGTGGTCGACCTAATTCCGTAAATCTGTTAAGGACTGCTACACGTGCATGGATCTCATTCACTTGGCTA
>NZ_JBSXNI010000045.1:0-59157 GCF_056857555.1 Acinetobacter sp. L-24
CAGAATTGAGGTACGTGAATTCTTCTGGTACGGCTGTGGTCACTGTTTCGCGCTTGAACCACATATGCAGGGCTGGTTGAAAAAATTACCAAAAGATGTACGTTTTGTACGTACGCCGGCTGCAATGAATCCACTCTGGGAACAGGCAGCACGTGCTTATTATGTGTCTGAAGCATTGGGTGTGCGTCAAAAAGCACATTTACAATTATTCCATGATATTCATGACAAGCAACGTCCAATTTTAGAACAGGCACAACTGGCTAAGTTCTATACCCGCTATGGTATTTCTGAAGCAAAATTTAACAGCACTTATAAATCTTTCCCGATCACTTCGAAAATTGCCCAAGCCAAAAATCTGGCTGCTCAGTATCAGTTAAGTGGTGTTCCCGCAGTGACCGTGAATGGTAAATATATTGTGCAGGGTAATGATGCCAAAGTCATTCAGGTGGTGAATTACCTGATCGAAAAAGAGCGTAAAGCCAAATAAGTCTGAACTGACGATCAGTAAAAAAACCTGCATCATGATGCAGGTTTTTTTTTATTTAGACTGGAGGAATGACCGCTTCATTGAGCACAGGGCTTGCGGTTTCAACTGTTTCGGCAGGTCGCCGGTACCAGTGCAAAATGCCACGCAGCAAGAGTTGCATCTGTAGCACACTTTGGGTTTTAAAGGCAGTGGATTGGGCGCGGCGCAGCTCTGGATCAGCTTGATGCTGCAGATGAATCCAGCCCATGGCCCAGTTCAGAGACAGCTCAATCAGCATCTGTGCCAGAGCCTGCAAGTCCTGTGGTGCCTGAATATGTCGGGTCGATTGCATCTTGGCCAGTTCATGCATGACATCTTCAGCCAGAAAATGAATTTCCCGTTCAATGCCGACACGTAACACGTCCGAACCGCCCCAACGTTCTGCCACAAAAAAAATCCAGGGTTCAGGATGATATTCGACGGCCTGAAAGAAGAGCTCAAGCCCGGTGTGGGTTCGGGTATTCGGCTGATACAGATAAGCCTGCCCCAGCTGATTGAGTACGCCCTTGATATGAATCGCAACCTGATCCAGCAATTCCAGACCCAACTGGTTCATATCCTGAAAGTGCCGATAGAACGCCGTCGGTACTACTCCGACTGCATTCGCGACTTCACGTAGGCTGATCGTGCTGAAAGCGCGGCCCTGACTGCTGAATGCTAGTGTCGCATCGAGTAGTGCCTGATGACTTTGCTGCTTGCGATCTTCACGTAAGGACATAAATGGGTTTCCTGTCACTGGCTTCCCTCATAGGGAGTTTTAGTCTAGCAAAAATTAAATCAAATCGTAGTGCCACAGATCGGCAGAATTTTGACATCTCGTAGCGAGCTGATGCATTGATTTTGTAAATGAATCACCAGGCTGCCTAATCTTGGCAAAGGCTTCTGCTATACTGAGCCGCAATTATTTTGAACCCATACAGGACTTATTATGCGTATCGACCAGCGAGCATTAGATCAATTACGTGAAGTGAAAATTACCCGTAACTATACACGTTATGCGGAAGGCTCTGTATTGGTTGAATTTGGTCATACCAAAGTACTCTGTACTGCCAGTGTGGATAGTTCTGTACCGCGTTTCCTCAAAGGTCAGGGCCAAGGCTGGGTGACTGCTGAATATGGCATGTTGCCACGTTCAACTCATACCCGTAGTGACCGTGAAGCGGCACGTGGCAAACAGAGTGGCCGTACTCAGGAAATTCAGCGTCTGATTGGTCGTAGCTTGCGCTCAATGGTCGATCTGAAAAAGCTGGGTGAAAATACCATTACTATCGACTGTGACGTAATTCAGGCTGATGGCGGCACCCGTACTGCAGCGATTACTGGTGCTGCGGTGGCTTTGGTCGATGCCATGAACGTCTTGCTGGAAAGAAAGAAAATCAAACATGATCCATTAAAAGGTTTGGTGGCTGCGGTTTCTGTGGGTATTTTCAAAGATGAAGTATTACTGGATCTTTGCTATGAAGAAGATTCAAACTGTCAAACCGATTTGAACGTGGTGATGACTCAGGCCGGTGAATTTATTGAAATTCAAGGCACTGCAGAAGATAAGCCATTTACCCGCGCACAATCGAATGCCTTGCTGGAAATGGCCGAGAAAGGCATTCAGGAACTGGTGAAAAAACAGCAAGAAGCTTTAGGCTGGTAATCCATCCCATGCTGAGAAACGCATCTCCGGATGTGTTTTTTTATGCCTGAAATTTCAGCAATTGCTGTATGAAAAAACTGCATCACAAAGCTTCATCACAAAAATCCGACATGAATCGGCTATATCTGAACCGGTTTTGCATCGATATTGGATCAGGCGAGATCACAATGAGGAATGCGGCATGAAACAGTGGCTTTGTGCAATTTCATTGCTGGGCGTGTTTGGATTAACTGCCTGTGACTGGGGTAATAATCGTGAAAATGACGAGCGTTCAGTATTAAATCAGGATCGTGATGAGGATAACGGAAGATATAACGACCGTGATGGTGACGATGATGACCGCGATCGTCGAGGTAATCGGGACGACGACGATGATTAAGGTCTAAAATAGAAAATTGAGCAAAATATGCGCAAAAAAAATTTCTAAAAATAAAAAAAGGGTGCTTCGCACCCTCTACGGTCATCTATCCCATTTAGGCTTAAGCATTGAAACGCATCGACAGATCAATGGCTTTGACATCTTTGGTCAGCACACCCATGGAAATATAATCTACGCCGGTACTCGCGACTTCACGTAAATTATCAATCGTGATATTACCAGAGGCTTCCAGTTTGCAGCGACCAGCTACATGTTGCACTGCATTGATCATTTGCTGCTGAGTGAAATTATCCAGCATCACGATATCCGCATGGGCTTCGAGTGCCTGATTTAGTTCATCCCAGGTTTCAACTTCAACTTCGACAGGCTTGCCCGGCGCAATCTGATGGGCTTTGGCAATCGCCTGAGCAATGCCACCCGCTGCCATAATATGATTTTCTTTAATCAAAAATGCATCGAACAGGCCCAGACGATGGTTCTGACCACCACCAATGGCTACGGCATATTTTTGTGCAATACGTAGGCCCGGAAGCGTTTTACGAGTATCTAACAATTTGGTGTTTAAACCTTGTAGCTCTTTGACATAGTGGGCAGTTTTAGTCGCAACCGCAGACAGCGTCTGGACAAAGTTTAGCGCAGGACGTTCCACGGTGAGTAGGCTACGTGCAGATCCGGCCAGTTTTAAAAAGGCTTGATTGGCTTGAACGTGATCACCATCATTTTTCAGCCAGGTCACTTCAATACTGGGATCATAGGCCTGAATCAAGGCATTTACCCAAGGCTGGCCGGCTAAAACCATGTCTTCACGGCTAATGATGGTGGCAGTGGTCTGTTCATCTTCAGGAGTCAGCAGGGCGGTAATATCGCCTTCACCGATATCTTCAGAAAGTGCCTGTTGAATATTGATCTGAATGGACTGGTCTAGCAAAGCTTGAGATATGCGCATGAGTATTTCCGTATCTTTTTTAAGCCGTGAAAATTGCGCCTTATCTTAGCACCGTTACATAAAAGATGAGCGATTTTTCATCCAGTTTGCCGGGATGAATTGAGATTTGTCCTTGAAAGTTTTAGCATGAAGCCGGCTGCAATGCTGATCTTGCAGATTTTATTTTTGGGGAGAACGGTTTTATGCAACAGGCAGCTGAGTTTCAGGTCAAGGACGGGCAACTAATCGGTGCACGTCAAATCCCGTCTCCCAATTTTAATCAGCGGCCAGAACAGACCGAGATTCAATTGCTGGTGATTCATAATATCAGCCTGCCACCTTCCCAGTTTGGCGGCGGTTATATTGAACAGTTTTTTCAGAACCAGCTGGATTGGTCAGTACATCCCTATT
Source organism: Acinetobacter sp. L-24 (assembly GCF_056857555.1). Next base: position 3,887 of record NZ_JBSXNI010000045.1, read on the forward strand.
TTCAAACCATTGAAGGGATGCAGGTGTCGACCCATCTGCTAATTTTAAGAACGGGAGAAGTACTGCAATTTGTTAATTTCAATGACCGTGCCTGGCATGCCGGCCGCTCGACCTATTTGGGCAAAAAAGAATGTAATGATTATTCGATCGGGATCGAGCTGGAAGGCAGTGACGATTTGCCTTTTGCAACCGCACAGTATGAAGCCCTGGTCAAAGTGGCTGCCTGTTTGCAAGATTATTATCCTAAAATTCAGCAGCATATTGCCGGACATTCGGATATTGCACCGGGCCGCAAGACCGATCCGGGACCATATTTTAACTGGGCTGATTTTCGTACACAGCTACAGCATTATAAAAACACCTCAAGCTCGCTTGAGCGATGAAATTAAGCAATGAACTTCTGATAAAAGTTTCATTACAATAGCCACAAATTTATACATTAGGTGAATAGGATGGCGCTTTGGCGTTCGACCGTCATTGTCAGTGCGATGACCATGTTGTCACGCGTACTGGGATTGGTTCGAGACATTGTTTTACTGAATGTCTTTGGTGCTGGTAAAGACTTCGATACCTTCGTAGTCGCATTTCGTATTCCAAACTTTTTCAGGCGTTTATTTGCCGAAGGCGCATTTTCACAGGCGTTTATTCCGGTACTGACCGAATATAAGACCAGTCGCACGCATACTGAAGTCCAGATCCTGATCAGCCGGGTATTTGGCTGTCTGGCCACGGTCATGACCACGTTGACCATGGTCGCGATCATTGCTGCGCCATTGATCATGTATATCTATGCGCCCGGTTTTCATAGCGATCCTGAAAAATTCGCTCTGGCGACCGACATGTTCCGCCTGACCATTCCTTATTTGCTGTTCATGTCACTGACGGCTTTTGCCAGCAGTATTCTGAACAGTTATGGCTCTTTTAGTACCCCGGCATTTGCGCCGGTCTTGCTGAATGTGGCGATGATTGCCGGGGCGCTCTGGCTTACACCTTATATGGCCGAGCCGATTATGGCGCTGGGCTGGGCTGTGATCATTGCCGGTATTTTACAGCTGGCCATCCAGATTCCTGAATTGTGGCGTAAAAACCTGCTGATTCCACCGAAAATTGACTTCAAGCATGAAGGCGTAGATCGCATCATGAAGTTGATGCTACCGGCATTATTTGGTGTATCTGTCACGCAAATTAATCTATTGTTAAATACCATTTGGGCTTCATTCATGCAGGATGGTTCGGTATCCTGGCTGTATAGTGCCGAGCGTATGACCGAATTGCCGCTGGGTCTGATCGGTGTTGCAATTGGTACCGTGATTTTGCCGTCGTTATCGGCACGGCATACCGAGCAAAATCCGGAAAAATTCCGTGGCATGATGGACTGGGCAGCCAAAGTTATTGTGATGGCAGGCCTACCCGCCAGTGTTGCACTGTTTATGCTGTCGACCCCGATCATTCAGGCCCTGTTTGAACGTGGCCAGTTCACCTTTGAAGATACTCAAATGACGGCTTTGGCGCTGCAATGTATGAGCGGTGGTGTGATTGCCTTTATGCTGATTAAAGTCTTTGCTCCCGGTTTTTATGCAAAGCAGGATACCAGAACCCCGGTGCGTGTCGGTTTGATGGCTGTGGCGGCCAATGCGATTCTGAACGTGATTTTTATCGGTTTCTTCAAGCTGATTGACTGGGAAGCAGAGCATATGGCGCTTGCACTGGCATCGACGGGTTCAGCGATGGTCAATGCCGGTTTACTTTATTATTATCTGCATAAGCGTGATATTTTCCGTTTTGGTTCGCACTGGAAAAAAATCTTCCTGCAATTCATGTTTGCCAATGTGGTGATGATTGCGGCTCTGGCCTATGCCCTGAGTTGGTATAACGCAGATGTATCACAATGGATGCGTGTGGTAGAAGTATTGATCTTATGTGTTGTCGGTGTGGTAGCGTATGTTGCAGCCTTGCTGGTGGCAGGTTTTAGACCACGTCATTTAAAGCCCTAAGTTCATCTTAAAAGAAGTATTTTTGATCAAAACAGATCATTAAAATACCCATAAAAAAACAAGAGCCAGAAGGCTCTTGTTTTTTTTGAAAGCTAACACTTGCTTTGAAAAGGTCTAGCGTAAATCTAGACCTTGCCGCGCGAAAGAAAACCAACGATCGCAAGAATCACCGCAATTACCAACAAGATAATCGCAAAATCCTTAGACAAGCCTGCGACGCCACCGAAACCAAGTAGACTCGCAATTAATGCAATAACAGCAAAAATAATAGCCCAGCGAAACATATATATTCTCCATGTGTTTTTATTTTCAAATTTAGTATAGAAATAAACGATTCCAGCGACTGTTAGTGTTGTGTTGATGAACTGTCTCTGATTTAACAATAGTTTACGTGATAACAATAAAAATTTGAGACAGTAGGTCTGCAGGGTTCTGGCTGTTATAATCAGCTGATTTTTGAATATTCCGGCCCGATCATGAGCGATACTTTACGTCCCGAATTCTGGAAAAACTATTCACTTGCTGAACTGACGCAAGTCGAGTGGGAGGCCTTGTGTGATGGTTGCGGATTATGTTGTCTGATTAAACTGGAAGATGAAGATACTCAGGAAGTCGCATATACCAAAGTGGCCTGCAAATTACTGGATTGTAGCACTGCGCGTTGTTCCAATTATCCGGATCGCCTGCAATATGTGCCGGACTGTATTCAGCTCACGCCAGAGAAGCTGGAAACGATTCACTGGTTGCCTTCGAGTTGTGCCTATCGTCGGGTAGAGCAGGGTAAAAGCCTGCCATCTTGGCATTATCTGATTAGCGGTTCACGGGAAAGTGTGATTCAGGCACGCAAGTCGGCAGCAGGGCGCTGCCTGAGTGAAAGTGACATTCATGAAGATGACATCGAAGACTATATTGTACGCTGGGTGCGTTAAATCTGCCTGCGTGATTCGTTTATTGATCTGCCGGATGGAGTAGGGCCTGGGCCAAAGCACCGGCCATCGGGCGATAGAAATAGAATCCTTGTCCTATCCGACAGTCACAATGGATCAGGGTATCCAGCTGTTCTGTATTCTCAATCCCTTCCACCAGAACATCCAGTGCAATACTGGAGCCAATCTGAGTAATGGCTTTGACAATAGCCAGGGCAGATGGGTCACTGTTCATGCGCTCTACAAAGTTTCGGTCAATCTTGATGCAATCGACCGGATAGTCCTGCAAGCGGGTCAGCGAAGAATGTCCGGTGCCGAAATCATCCAGTGAGATCTGGATTCCGGCCTGTTTCAGCAGGTTCAGGGCACGGACCACATAATTGGCGCCATGTTCGGACAGGCTCTGTTCGGTAATTTCCAGTTCAACTTTGTGGGCCGGAATATCGAAATTGGACAGGCGTGCCAACAGTTTTTCGGCATAGTCATCGCGCAGGAATTCAACTGGTGCAGCATTGATTGAAATCGGTAACAGATCCAGACCTTGTGCCTGCCAGCGGCTCATATCTGCAAAGACTTTTAGCTGCATGGTCTCACTGATGCGTGAGGCCAGCTCATAGTCCTGAAAGGCACCAAAAATTTCGGAAGGTAACTGAATGTTCTGATTCTGATCTTGCCAGCGTAATAGCGCCTCAAAACCGATCACTGCACCATCAGAAAGACGTACCTTGGGCTGGTAATAGGGAATGATCTGGTCGGCGAGAATAATCTTGCGTGCCAGAGTCAGCTGCTTGGTCATATTTTCCAGTGAACCGCACATTTCCTGATTGAACATGCGGATACCACCACGACCACTATTTTTCAGGTCGTTTAAGGCGATATCAGCACATTTCAGCAAATTAGAAGTATTTAAGGCATCACGTGGATAGATGGCACAGCCAATACTCATGGCACTGCTGATGCTATTGCCGACATAATTGATGGGCTGATCCAGCTGGGCATAGGCCATTTGTGCCGTTGCCAGCAGCTGTTCTTCACTTTCCAAATTTTTGACCAGTACGGCAAATTCATCACCACCCAAACGGGCGATGATGGTATTTGGCCCGAAGCAGGTCTGGAAGCGTTTGCCCAAGACATGTAACAGATGATCGCCGGCAATATGGCCCAAGGTATCATTGATATGCCGGAAATAATCCAGATCAATCAGCAGTAAACCCGCCATGGTCTGCTGTTGTTTGGCCTTTAACAGTACCTGTTTAAAGGTTTTATAGAAGGTACTGCGATTATACAGGCCAGTCAGTTCATCACGTTTAACTACTTCTTTTAAACGGGTTTCTGCAATTTTTTGCTGACTGATATTGCGTGATACACAGAGGATATTTTGGGTAATATTCTGCTGATCCAGAATCGGGGTCAGCAGATGATCCCAATACTGGATCGGTTGATCTTTAATCTGAACTTTGCTGGAAAAACGACTGTTTAAGCCTTGGGCAGCCTGTTTTAAAGCACGCTGCCCGGATTTTCGGGCTTCAGGGGTTAAGCGATTTAACCAGCACAATGAACGGTCTTGATCTTGTTCTGTGGTCTCACTTGCTTGTGCCAGACAGCCAGACTGGTTGCTATGTCGAATCTCGCCTTCAGGGCTGATAATGTTAATGCAGTCTGCGCTAGCATCCAGCATGTTTTCCTGGGTTGAAACAATCTGAGAAAGTTGCTGCTGGATTTCAAAATAATCATGCACATCGGTCAGGGAAACGGCCCATTGCAGCAAATGTTCAGGTTCATGATGAAATTTTACCGCCAGGCTACACATGCGATAATGGGTATCACTGCGTTTAATCCGGCACTGGGTTTCAAAATTCTGCTGTTGATCCAGCGCAGCATGCCACTGCGCTAAAAACAGCTGCAAGTCCTCGGCATGGATAAAACTCTGCCATTGCGGATGACCCTGTTCATTCAGGTTCACGCCAAGATAATCAGTCATGGCATCGTTAAAATATTGCAGATGTTTTTTGTTGCTGACCCACAAGGGTTGTGGTAAGGCATCGATCAGATTTTTTAACAAAACCGATTCAGACAAGTGAACGTGGGGTGCAATCAGTGATGATGACGTCAGTGGCTTAGACCGACTCACAGCTCCCTGTTCAAATTTATCATGCTTCATGCATTCACCACTACAACCCAAAAGTGCCCAAGGGGCGAGATAAGTTTCTTTTAATTAGAATAAACAATATGAAAATTACACTGTAATTAATTCACAATTAATCATGTTCAAATTATTCGCTTTTATAGAGATTAATTCATTCAGAATTAAAAAAATAGAGGATATCTCCATAAATTAATTTTTTATGCTTGATGTTTGTATTCTTGGAATCAAAACTGCTGGTGTTAGAATGAGATCAGAATTTAGTTTGAGCCAATAATAATATGTCAGATAGTCATATCCCGCTTCCAGAACGCTTACGGCCACGCGACCTTACACAGATTATCGGGCAGGAACATTTGCTGGGAGAACATGCGCCCTTACGTCAGATGATTGATCAGGGGCATCTGCCTTCGATCATTTTCTGGGGACCTCCCGGAGTCGGAAAAACCACCATTGCCTTACTGCTGGCTCAAGCGGTAGACCGACCTTTTATCAGCCTGTCTGCACTGAATACCGGGGTGAAAGAACTGCGTGAAATCATTGCCGAAGGTGGCGATTTGCTGACGCCAGTGGTATTTATTGACGAAATTCATCGCTTTAATAAATCCCAGCAGGACGCGTTATTAAATGCGGTCGAGAAAGGGAAAATTACCTTAATTGGCGCCACCACGGAAAACCCGTCTTTTGAAGTGAATAGTGCCTTATTGTCACGTTGTCAGGTGTATAGCCTGAATGCATTGAGCGCTGAATCGATTCAGACTCTGCTGACACAAGCCTTACAAAATGACTCTTTTTTGCAGGAACGCCATATCCTGATTGAAGAATTTGATGCCCTGATCCAGTTCGCGGCAGGAGATGCCCGCAAGGCGCTAAATTTACTGGATCTGATTGCCAGTACCTTTGAAGCGGATATGGAAAATATCATCACCAATGCGGTGGTGGTAAAAGTAGCACAGCAAAATATTGCCCGTTATGACAAGTCCGGTGAGCAGCACTATGATCTGGTCTCGGCCTTTATCAAATCCATTCGCGGCAGTGATCCAGATGCAGCCCTGTACTGGATGGCACGCATGCTCAAAGGCGGTGAAGATCCGGTGTTTATTGCACGGCGCATGTTGATTGCCGCATCCGAAGATATCGGCAACTCCAATCCGAATGCTTTGTTGCTGGCGGGTGAGTGTTTCCGTTCGGTGCAGGCCGTAGGCATGCCGGAATGCCGGATTATTTTGGGGCAATGTGCAGTTTATCTCGCGACCAGTGCCAAAAGTAACAGTACTTATCTGGCGATTAACAAGGCGATGGAACTCGCAGACAAAACTTCAAATTTGCCAGTGCCTTTGCATTTAAGAAATGCGCCAACCAAGCTGATGAAAGAGCAGGGCTATGGCGTGGATTATCTGTATCCGCATAACTATCCTGAGCATTTTGTGCTGCAGGAATATATGCCGCCAGAACTGAAAGATACCAAACTGTATGAATCAGCACGTAATAAACGTGAAGTTGAAGGGGAGCGTTTACAGCAACGCCGTTGGCAACAGCAACAACAGCAGCAATAAAGCTGGGTATCCCAACTAATTGAACAGATTAAAAAAAAAGCCCAATTCAAGGCGAATTGGGCTGAAAGTAGGATGTTTTTGAGGGAGATAACATCCTAGAGGGTAGAGGAGAAATTTGGTCGGAAAATATGGAGTAAAGTGCGTCAACTCACTGATTTGCCTGGTATGTGATAATATTAATGCATGTAGTTTTTGATGTAAAAACGATCATTTTAATAATAAAAATTTATTTTTCCGATTAAAAGCCGGAAATAAAAAACCGAGCTAAAAAGCTCGGTTTTTTCGAATCTGCGCATTTACAGATTAGATGTTGTCTAGATTGATACCTAAACGGCCAGCCACTTCTTCATAGGCTTCAACTACGCCGCCTAAACCTTGACGGAAACGGTCTTTATCTAGTTTTTTCTTGGTGTCTTTGTCCCATAGACGGCAACCGTCTGGAGAGAATTCATCACCAAGTACGATACGGTCGTGGAACACGCCGAATTCAAGCTTAAAATCAACCAGAATCATATTCCCTGCGTCAAACAATGCTTTAAGCACGTCGTTCACTTGGTAAGTCAATTCTTTCATTTTCGCCAATTGTTCAGCAGTTGCCCAACCTAAAGCAATGGCTTGTGACTCATTGACCATTGGATCACCAAGCGCATCATCTTTAAAGAACAATTCAAATGTTGGAGGAGTCAGTTCCTTGCCTTCTTCCACACCCAGGCGGCGGCATAAAGAACCTGCTGCATAGTTACGGATCACACATTCAACCGGGATCATATCCAGTTTTTTTACCAGCACTTCATTTGGAGTCAGTAGCTTTTCAAAGTGGGTCTCAATTCCCGCTTCTGCCAGTTTTTCCATAATGAAGGCGTTAAAACGGTTGTTCACCTTGCCTTTACGATCTAGTTGCTCAATTTTTTCGCCATTGAATGCTGAGGCATCATCGCGAAAGACTAAAATCAGATGGTCTGAACTGTCTGTGGTGTAGACAGATTTCGCTTTACCAGTATAGAGCAAGGTTTGTTTTAACATGAGGGAACCTTTTACAAAAAAAATGCCTAGAAATGTCTAGGCTGGCCAATTTTGGTAAATCTGGTTGAGCAGTTCTGCAGCTTTTTCACGGTCGGCAAAACTGTTATCGGCATTGAACACAGCGAGGTTATTACTTGAACCGACAGAAGATAATCTTAATACATAGATCTGCTGATCAACCTTAATCGTGACTTCATAACGATTTTTGCTCTGCGCAACGATGCTATGATTCAGACTGCTGAGGGTGGCAAGTGTATATTGCCAAATTGTAGCAGAATTTCCCTCAATTTTAAGCAGCGGATTAAGATTTCCGTCAGTGACCAACTGTGGTCGACCCACCGTATTGGTTTCGGTTAGATCAGCTGTATTTGAGTTTTCAGTCTGGGCTTGTGGGCGTGGCAAGGCAAAACGGTTGCCACGCTGGTTTTCAAGCTTCGGTGCATGTTCAATCGCAAGCGGATCAACTGTTGGAGCAGGATACAATGGCGTTGCAGGACGAACCATGGCGCCTTCAGGATATTGTAAAGCTTCCAGGGTAGTAGTCTCTTTATAGTCTAAAGTGCCGTTATTAAAGGCCATTGAACTACAACCTGCCAAACTGAATACTGAAAGTGTAAGGCTAAGTCCTAAACGTAATTGCATAATCTTGTGCTCTTTTATTTGATAACGCCCGCTTCGACCAGTGCTTCATGAAGCGGAGCGCGATATTGTTCTGCAAGTGGTGTTAATGGAAGGCGAATACCCGTACCAATTAAGCCCATGTCATGGAGTGCCCATTTCACAGGAATTGGGTTCGATTCGCAAAATAAAATATTGTGTAAATTTGCAACCTGAGCATTTAACTGTTCAGCTGTGGCTGCATCACCGGCAATCGCAGCTGCACACACTTCGCTCATGGCTTTCGGAGCCACGTTCGCCGTGACCGAGATATTACCTTTGGCGCCATGTCCGATCAGTTGATAGGCAGTTGCATCATCACCTGAATAAACAGTCATGTCTTTGCCTACAAGGCCTTGCAGCAGTTCAGCACCGCGCGGTACATCGCCAGTCGCATCCTTAATACCGATAATTTGTGGAATATCCGCCAGACGAATCACGGTTTCATTGGCCATATCCACACCGGTACGGCCTGGAACATTATAAAGAATCTGAGGAAGATCAACAGCTTCAGCAATAGCTTTATAGTGCTGATACAAGCCTTCCTGAGTCGGTTTGTTATAATATGGCGTTACTAGTAAAGCGGCATCTGCCCCCAGCTCTTTGGCTTCGCGGGTCAGTTCGATCGCTTCACGGGTCGAGTTCGCACCTGTGCCGGCAATAATAGGAATACGTTTGTTGGCCACACGAATGATTTCTTTGATCACCTGGGTGTGTTCACTCATGCTGAGAGTAGAGGCTTCGCCTGTCGTTCCAACGGCGACAATACTGTTGGTGCCCTCTGCAATATGCCATTCAACCAGCTTCTCGAGACCCTTCCAATCTACGCTGCCATCTTCAAACATAGGGGTGACGATTGCGACTATGGAACCTTGAATGGTCTGTGCTTGCTGAGTCATTTTAAAAAACTATCCTATTTGTCCATCCGAAAGGAATGAGAAAACATAAATTGGGATGGATTTGTATTTTGATTTATAGCAAATTCAATAGATTTGCATTGAATTGAATATTGCTTATGCAAATTATGACTGATCAAACGCATAAGAACAATATGCTTTAGTAAAAGCCACTGAATTCTTTATACAAAGCCTTTTGGAAACAATCAAGTAATAAATAAGATGATTTATAAAGCAAAATCCTGAGACCAAAGTTATGTCTCCAGTCTAGACAAAGGAGGAGATTGCCCCAAATGAACTCAGTAATGATAAGGCTTGTGCAAAAAGATCAGCTGAAAACTGCCATTTTTATGCCTTTTAATTTTGGATTAATAGTTATATTGGATAAATTGAGACCTCGTACATCTTGATTGCACTCTCGTACTAAGACAAATAAAGCCAAAAACGACTAAGACTAATCTTTTTTAAATATCAATAAATTGAGAATTTTTTTTCTTATCGGTTAATTTTTTAACTTGATGTATAAGCCTTAAAGTCTAAGTCTTGAACTTTATCATGTTCTGATTAAGTGTTTTTGCGACTTTATCTGGTCTTATCCTCTCTTCATCTGCTTCTGCTCCTTTGGGAATATCCAAGCAAAACGTTCAACTTATTGATAGTTATTTCTGCAATCAGGCTCATAGATGATGGCTGTCTTTTGTAACGCTGATTGAACAAGGATAATCCAATGGAAAAATCAGACAATAAGCATGCTATCGTCACGGTCGCGATCTGTTTTCTGATTGCGGTGATTGAAGGCTTAGATATTCAGGCAGCCGGAATTGCTGCTGCAGGTATTCGTGAGCATTTTGGTCTCGATAGTTCCCAGTTGGGTGTGTTTTTTAGTGCAGGGATTCTGGGTTTATTACCGGGTGCACTGGTTGGTGGTCGATTTGCAGATCGCATTGGCCGTAAGAAAGTCTTGATCTGGTCGACAGCAGTATTTGCTGTATTTACCTTATGTACCGTCTGGGTCAATAGCTTTAACAGCTTGCTGGCAGTGCGTTTCCTGGCTGGAGCAGGTCTGGGCGGCGCGATGCCAATTCTGATCACACTCGCCTCTGAAGCAGTCTCTCCACAAAACCGTGGCCGTGCAGTCGGCTTGATGTACTGCGGTATGCCAGTCGGTGCAGCGATTTTGTCTTTGATTGCGGCGACTGAATTTGGCGCCAACTGGAAAAATGTTTTCTATCTCGGTGGCCTGTTACCGATTTTTGCCATTCCGTTGATGATGCTATTTTTGCCTGAATCGAAGGAATACCTGAAAGCACAGAACAAAACGGCTGCAGAACTTGCTGTTGCATCGCAGGGTTCATTCAAGGACCTGTTTAATTCGGACAACCTGTTACGTACGCTATGTATCTGGGTGAGCTACTTCTTTACCTTGATGGTGGTTTACATCATGTTGAGCTGGTTGCCATCATTGTTTATGGAACTTGGCTTCACACGTAAGGATGGTTCAACCGCACAGTTCTACTTCATGGTTACAGCGACGATTGGTACGATTATTTTAGGTATGTTGACCGACCGCTGGAAGAAAGCCTATGTGATCCTGTTGATGTACGGCGGTATTCTGGCAGGTCTACTGGCGCTAAATGGTGCAAGCTCGCTGAACCAGATGTATATGGCAGCCGCATTGGCCGGTGCCTTCGTGATTGGCTGTCAGGGTGTACTGTATGCCTTTGGTAGTATCGTTTATCCGACAGAAGTGCGTGGTACTGGTGTTGGGGTTGCATCTGCAGTTGGTCGTATTGGTGCCATGCTGGGGCCAGTCATTGCCGGTCAGTTACTGACGGCAGGTTTTGGCGCTGCTGGGGTTATTAGCGCCGCGATCCCATGTATCATCATTTCTGCATTATGTATGCTGTTCCTGGTGAATCGTACTAAAGTGTAAGGTTCAACGATTTAAAAAAGCCTGCTTTTGCAGGCTTTTTTATTTTCAGAATTTAAGAATTAAATACACTGTTTTATTATTAGAAAGATTCATCACTTTATCTTAAATTTTTTTGCAGAGATCTAGCTTGATACAAGCGCGGAACCCATCCTTTTTTGTCAAAAATAATGAATCTATTGATCTGCTCATATACACATGCCGAGAATACACAGTCATGCCATTTTTAGTAGCAGGGCTAAAAATCCTGAAGCATTTTGCGCTATGCTTGGGCATAAATCGAGATTTCAATGGATGAAAACAGATGCAGAATAATGTTGCTTTACTGGTCGTAGACGTACAAAGAGGATTTACCCCGGGGGGTAATCTGGCTGTAGCCAATGCTGACCAGATTATTCCAAATATCAATCTATTGGGGCAGCATTTTAAGCATATTATCCTGACCCAAGACTGGCATCCGGACAACCATATTTCTTTTGCAGACAACCACCCCGGCAAAGTAGCCTATGACAGCATTCAGCTGGATTATGGCACTCAGGTCTTATGGCCAAAGCATTGTGTGCAAGGGACACGCGATGCCGAACTGCATCCGGATTTAAATTTACCGCAAGCACAACTCATCATTCGCAAGGGTTTTCATTCCCAGATCGACAGTTACTCGGCCTTTATGGAAGCTGACCAGAAAACCCCGACGGGTCTTGCTGGCTATCTGCGTGAACGTGGGATTGATACCGTATTTGTGGTCGGGATTGCTACGGACTTTTGTGTGGCCTGGACTGCAATCGATGCCTGCAAACTGGGCTTTAAAACCTATGTGATTGCCGATGCCACCAAGGGCATTGACCTGAATGGTTCCTTGCAACATGCCTGGCAGGATATGCTGTCGCATGGCGTGAAACGTATCTATGTGAAAGATATTGTTCAAGCAGCTTAACACTGGATAGGGATAGAACTTAATATCCCTTTGATCTTATTTATATTTGAATATAAAAATTCAGGCATCAACGGGTGCCTGTTTTATCTTGCTTTTTCTCCCTTAATGTCACCTGGATGAAACCCATGTCAGCCTTGCTCCAGTTTAGCCAATTTGTCCAAAAAACCTTTGCTTTATGGGTGCTGCTTTTTTCCGGCATTGCCTTGATGATCCCTGAAGTTTTTGTCTGGTTACGGGCTTATATTCCGTGGATGTTGGGCATCATCATGTTCGGCATGGGCATGACCATGACCGTCGGAGATTTTAAAAGTGTCTTGCAAAGTCCGAAGGCAGTAGCGATTGGCGTCGTCGCCCAGTTTATGGTGATGCCGGGTTTGGCCTTTTTGCTGTGCAAGCTGTTCCAGCTGCCACCAGAGATTGCCATCGGGGTAATCTTGGTGGGTTGCTGTCCGGGCGGAACTGCATCCAATGTGATTACCTATATGGCCAAGGGCAATACTGCCTTGTCGGTCGCCTGTACCTCGGTTTCGACTTTACTGGCGCCCATTTTAACTCCGGCCATTTTCTATGTGTTGGCCAGTCAGTGGATTGAGATCAATGCCTGGTCGATGCTGGTGTCGATCTTACAGGTGGTGTTATTCCCAATTATTCTGGGCTTAATCGTACGGGCGCTACTCAAGCAAAAAGTTACGGCCTATATTCAGGTCATGCCGTTGATTTCTGTGATTGCGATTGTGGCAATTGTCGCGGCGATTATTGCCGGCAGCAAAACCCAGATTCTGGAGTCCGGTTTAATGATTTTAGGGATCGTGGCCTTACACAACGGTATGGGCTATTTACTGGGTTATTGGGCCAGTCGCATATTTCACTTGGCAGAAATAGACTGTCGTGCAGTATCCATTGAAGTCGGGATGCAGAATTCTGGTCTGGGTGTGGCTTTGGCGGCAACCCATTTTGCTGCATCTCCAATGACGGCTTTGCCAAGCGCCATTTTTAGTCTGTGGCATAATATTTCAGGGCCAGCTTTAGCCACTTATTGGGCTGCCAGACAAACTGAAAAAACAGACACCTAATTGCAGTTTGAGGACAGCACACAACAAGCTAGAACATGATTTTTTATAATGTGAAAAAGTTAGAATATTAATTTATATGGATTTATCGAGCTTTGTAACATAAGTGTCATGAAGTCTGCCTAAGATCGCCCCTCAATGATGTGAAACAACAGACTGTAATCAGCAGCATTGAGAGGGCATGGAACAATTTCAGCATTCGTCAGCGACCTATTTTAATCGGGAACTTTCCTTATTTGAATTTCAGCGTCGTGTCTTGGCACAAGCACTCGATCCGAATTTACCGATTTTAGAGCGCTTAAACTTCCTGATTATTTTTTCCCGTAACCTGGATGAGTTCTTTGAAATCAGGATTGCCGGGCTGATGAAACAGCAAGACCTGAATGCGACTACCCGGACGCCTGATGCTGTACCCACCGAGCTGGTTCTACAACAACTGTCCCAGTCCATTCATGCCACAGTGAACAAACAGTATGAGGTGCTGAATCATGCAATTCTGCCTGAACTCCAGGCGCAGGGTATTCAGTTTCTTCAATATCAGGATCTTCTGGAAAAACATAAGGCCTGGATTGCAGCCTTTTTTGCCAAAGAAGTGCAACCGGTACTGACCCCGATCAGCCTGGATCCTTCACATCCTTTTCCACGTTTGGTGAATAAAAGTCTGAACTTTATTATCAGCCTAGAAGGTAAAGATGCCTTTGGCCGTGAAATCGAGATGGCAATTGTGCCGGCACCACGTTCCTTACCCTGCCTGATTAAAATTCCGGAAGACGTCACCGGAAACAATACCACCCAGATTTTTCTGACTGCGATCATCCAGCAGCATATCAGTGATTTGTTCCCGGGCATGAAAGCGACCGGATGTTATGCCTTTCGAGTCACCCGCAATGCCGATCTAGTATTGTCGGAAGATGTTGACGATCTGGCCGTAGCCTTAAAAGACGAACTGTGTTCGCGCCGCTTTGGTCGTGCAGTACGTCTGGAAATTGAAAATGACTCTCCACAGAACATTATCGACTATTTGCTAGATGAATTTGATCTGACGGAACAGGAACTGTACCGGATTGATGGACCGATCAATTTGTCCCGTCTGAGTACCAGCTTTGAGCGTCCGGAATTAAAGTATCCGCATTTCAGTCCGGTGATTCCCAAAATTTTCCGTAAACAGAAAAGTATTTTTGAAATTTTAAAGGCGCAGGACGTGCTGCTGCATCATCCTTTTGATTCATTCCAGCCAGTGATTACTTTGCTGCGCGAAGCGGCCAAGGATCCAGCGGTGCTGGCGATCAAGCAGACGCTGTACCGCAGTGGTCCGGATTCGGAAATTGTTCAGGTACTGGCAGAAGCCGCACGCAATGGCAAGGAAGTCACGGCCGTGATTGAACTGCGGGCGCGTTTCGATGAAGAATCCAATATTATGGTGGCCAATATCCTGCAAGAAGCAGGTGCAGTAGTGGTCTATGGCATCGTGGGTTATAAAACCCATGCCAAAATGATTCTGATCGTCCGGCGTGAAAATCAGGAATTACTGCGTTATGCGCATTTGGGTACCGGAAACTATCATGCCGGTAATGCCCGCATGTACACCGATTACGGCCTGATGACCACACAGCCGGATATCTGTGAGGATGTGCACCGCATGTTCCAGGAACTGACCGGTATGGGGAAAATGGCCAAACTGAAAGCTCTGCTACATGCGCCGTTTACCCTGCATAGCGAACTGTTGAAACTGATTGAACAGGAAAAGACATTTGCCCTGGCTGGCAAAGCCGCGCAGATCATCATCAAGGTGAATGCGCTTACCGAACCGCAATTAATTGCTGCCCTGTATCAGGCTTCGCAGGCCGGGGTAAAAATTGACCTTATTGTGCGTTCAATCTGCTGTCTGATTCCACAAGTTACCGGTATGTCGGAAAATATTCGGGTACGTTCAATCGTAGGACGTTTCCTGGAACATACCCGGGTCTATTATTTTGAGCATGGCGGCGCCAAGAAACTGTATTGTGCCAGTGCCGACTGGATGGGGCGCAACCTGTTTTCCAGGGTTGAAACCTGTTTCCCAGTACTGGATCCAGAGCTGAAAAAACGGATTTATAAAGATGGCCTGATCAGTTATTTAAAAGATTGTCAAAATGCATGGGAGTTAGATGCCGATGGTCAGTGGCATAAAGTTCCCTGTCAGGATCCGGCCCAGCCTTATAATGCCCAGCAATATCTGCTGGAACAAAAACAGTTAAAAATTTAAAGGGTAGGCCAAGATACGCTGGCGTATTTGTTTTGTACCCATCAAAAAGCCAGATATTGAATCCGGCTTTTTTAATTGCAATATTCAGTGATATTTATGAGGCTTTGGACTGTTTGGATTTTAGAATTTCGGTTCTAAAAGTCTGTGCCAGCTCGGCGCTTTCAGCATCCATCCCATTCACCACAAAAGCATGACGGGTCAGGACATTGGTTGGATTCGGCATGCTGACCAGCTGGAAGTGATCACTCACATCTTTCAGCAAGCTATTCGGTACATGTAAGGCACTTTCTTTCGCGACCAGATGCTGAGTCAGACGCTCAGCGGCCTGTACCGAACTGAGCTGCATCTCCTCGACTTTAGAGGCAATCGCGCTGCGGGTTTGTAGCACAAAACGTTTTTCTTCACGATAACGTTTATACAGCACTTCCGAAAGCAGCTGGAACACGGCACTGATCATGGTCAGGCAGGCCAGGGCATTCGGTTTGTCTGCTGCGATACTGATGGTGGCACCTTTTTCATCAAATTTATGTACGGTACAAATATCAGAACTATTTAACTTATAGCGTTGCACACAGAGTTCAGTGGCTTTATTCAGGAAAATTTGACAGAGATTGAAATAAGGCACCGAAACGGTTTTATTCACGCTATCCAGTAACTGTTTTGGATCGTAGAACTGGATGTTTAAGCTCAGGCTATCGCTTTCCAGTATTGCCGGCTTATGTTCTTTTTCTTTGGCTTTGTTTTTCACTGCCTGTTGGGCTTGGGCAATCGCCAGTGCCGCATTATGCTTTTCCTGTTCCAATGCCTGGGTCAGGGTCTGAATCTCGAATTTCAGTCGCGATTCGTTATTGATGTGCGCCAGATATTCGGTTCGGCTTGGACGTGCCACGGCACGATAAGCGACCCAGAGCAGACCATGAATGATGAACGAGAACAGAATTGCCAGCCATTGTGTCCGCAGAATTTCACCAATACTTGGTTCAATCAGAGTGATTTCAATCACACCGACTTTTTTCTCATTTTGCAGCGCATCACGGACAAAAACTTCACCCTCGCGGGTTTTGGTCAGTCCGCCAGTGGCTAAAACCTGAGCTTTCGCATCTAGAATCCGGATGGAAGCGACACTTGGATTGGTGGCATAACGATTTGCCAGCAACGCCAGAGAAACGCGGTTGGGTGGTTCAAGCTCAGACAGGCTGTCTGTCACCAGTTGACTGGTGATCAGCTGTCCCTGATTGGCACGGTTTTCATTCAGTTGGTGAGTGGTTGCCAATACCAGTAAAAAGGTATGCAGAGCAAAACTTACAATCAATAGGCTAGCAAATAGCCCTTGTCTAGGCGCATTCAACGTAAACTTCCAAGGCAATTCTGTTCAATTTCGATTATGATTCTAACAATAGTTGTAGCTCAGACCCGAGTCAATTCATGCGAGAAATCATTCTTATATCATTCTTAGGACCTGACCAGCCTAATCAATTTACACGATTAATGCAGGTTTTGTCCGCCCATTCCCTACAGATTTTAGATGTAGGGCAAGCGGTTATTCATAATCAGTTAACCTTAGGTATTGTTGTAGCCTCTGAAGACCAGACAGCGACAGCATTAGCCATGAAGGAGATCCTGATTCTAGCACATGATATCGGGTTAACTGTGCGCTTTAAACCGATCTCTGCGACTGAATATGATCAGTGGGTCAAAGAGGGTGGACGCACACGTTATATCGTAACGGCATTGGCCCCTGAATTAAATGCCTCTCATCTGCAAGCCGTGACCCAGATTGTCTCGGGTCAGGGTTTTAATATTGAAACCGTGACCCGTCTGTCTGGTCGCCCCATTTTAGATGGCCAGAGCAGCGGGCCAAAACGTGCCTGTGTCCAGTTCGGTTTAAGCGGACAGATGCTAGATGCAGCTGCCATGCGCGCGGCCTGCCTCAGCCTGTCGAATGAACTGAATGTCGATGTCGCGGTACAAGAAGACAATGCCTATCGCCGTAACCGCCGTCTGGTTTGCTTCGATATGGACTCAACCCTGATCGAACAGGAAGTTATTGACGAACTGGCGATTGAAGCCGGTGTTGGTGAACAGGTCGCAGAAATTACCGAACGTGCTATGCAAGGCGAGCTGGACTTCCAGCAAAGCTTCCGTGCACGTGTCGCCTTGTTAAAAGGCATGGACGCTTCGGTACTTCCGAAAATTGCCGAGCGCCTGACGATTACCGAAGGAGCTGAACGCCTGATTTCGACTTTAAAAGCACTAGGTTACCGTACTGCAATTCTTTCTGGCGGCTTTCAGTATTTTGCTGAATATCTGCAAACTAAACTGGATATTGATGAAGTGCATGCCAATGCACTCGATGTTCAGGATGGTGTTGTTACCGGTGAAGTCAAAGGCCATATCGTCGATGGCGCACGCAAAGCACTCTTGCTCGGTGAAATCGCCCAGGAGATGGGAATTTCCCTGGAACAAACCATTGCAGTCGGTGATGGCGCCAATGATTTACCAATGCTATCCATTGCAGGACTTGGTGTGGCTTTCCGTGCCAAACCTCTGGTACGCCAAAACGCCAATCAGGCAATTTCTAGCGTCGGTCTGGACGGTGTGCTGTATCTGCTCGGTGTACATGATAAAGACCTGAACCGTGCATAAGTACAGGCTTTGATTGATTTTAAACGCGACCTCCGGGTCGCGTTTTTTATTGCTTATGATGTGAGTTGCATAAGTGAGCGATGAAATTTGCCTACAAAAACATCGATCATCTTAAACGGAAAAATAATTTTTTAACTTAAAAAAACTACTGATAATTTTGTAATGACACGCCAACATTGGTGCAGTCATTGATCCACAAAAATGTGAAAAGCAAAAAATGTAATGACAATATAATATCGCGACAAAGTATGTCGTTAGGCTGGAAGACAGGACTTTTTTTATGCAAAAAACTCAGCATAATGCAGGCATAGAGATACAAATCAACAGATTCCATTTTATTGATTTAACGAAATTCAATAGATAGAAGCGTTGCAATATCAAGCGGAAACTATCTATCTGGATGGAGGGGGTTATATGGTAACAGCGAATTTAGCAACGATTGTGGGCTTCAGTTTAGTCGCTGTAGCTGTGCTTGCTGTGTTCTTCTCGCCTTATCGTCGCTGGTTAAGCTTTATGGCGGCCGGGATGCTGGTATGGGGCCTGATCGAGGTGATTCGTGTAGGAACTCAAACCTGGTTTGAGCTACCAATGACGTATAGTTACCTGAGCGCGTTAACTGCGGTCATGATGGTCGTGACTGGCCTGTTGTTGCGTGAAGATCGTCGTGCTGAGCGTGCTTTAGCAAAACGCCGTTGCATCGAACATACGCCAGTGTATGAAGACGACCAGCAGCAGCTTTCAAGCCGTTAATTCTACAAGTTGCAATGAAAAAAATGCACCCATGGGTGCATTTTTCAGTTTGGAAATATGATACAAACTGCATAATCCACCTAGCCCAGAACTATGCTAGGATATTTGTCAATTTTCGTACAATTAGAATAGGCATCCTCCATGAAACTGTCGTCCATTCCTGTGTTAAAACTTCCTCTTATTGATATGAGTACAGATCCGCTGGACTTACTGGTCGCAGGTTTAGCTTTACGTATGAAGCAGTTGGCACGTACCAGCCCAAAATTCATTGAACTGGTACATGGGCGTCAATTCCGTATCCAGATTGGTACGGATGAAGGTATGGCACGTCAGATTATTGTGGATAACGGTCATATCGATACCGTTTCTGGTGATGCTGAAAAAGCTGATTTTGTGTTGCAGTTTGCTGACAGTGAGCAGGGTGTGAAGACCTTGGTCAAAGGTGACCCGACGGCATTTATGACCGGCATGCAAAGTGGCACCATTAAAATGGAAGGCGACTTTGGCCTGCTGGTTTGGTTTAACCAGGTGGCAAAAATGATTCCACCAAAACTGCCAAAGCCAGTCAAAGAAAAAGTGAAAATGGTACGTCAGTTTATTAAAGAGAAAACTGGTAAATAAGTTAAAAATCTTTCATCCAACCTTTTCTTTCTACCTTTGGGAGAAACACAAAGAGGGGGGTGAAAGGATGAAAGATTTTTAAAAGAAAAAGCCCTCATTAGAGGGCTTTTTTAATGTGATGAATAATGTCGTTATTCAACTTCTAAATTAAACGTCACCGGTCCATCATTGACCAGATGGACTTTCATGTCGGCGGCAAAAATACCGGTTTGCATATGTTCAAACTGGCTTTGGGCATATTCTACCAGCTGCTCATAAAGTGCTTTAGCCTCGGCAGGCGGCATAGCTGGGCCAAAGTCTGGACGTAAACCCTTCTGGGTCTGTGCCATCAAGGTAAATTGTGAAACCAGCAATATACCACCGCCAGCCTGGGCAACGTTCCAGCCCATTTTGCCCTGTTCATCATCAAAGAAGCGGTATTTCAATATTTTATCAATCAGCTTTTTGCCTTTTTCCAGATTATCGTCTTTGCCTAAACCTAGAAAAACCAGAATTCCTTTTTCAATTTCCCCAGTGGTTTCACCCTCGACCACGACTTTAGCTTCTAAAACTCTTTGTAATAAGGCACGCATTTTACATATGGACTGCTAATGATAGATGGACGTGATTGTAGCAAAAATAAAATCTGGAGAAGTATGAGATGCTGTTTTTATGAACTTTAAATATCTGAAAATCAATTGATTAATTTTTTTAAATCCATTAAAGCGATTGAATTAATAAAAATAATCTGTTTTATCTATTTATTGTGTTGGCGTATCTTAGCCCATGCAGGAAAGGTAATAAATTGAGAGATTTAGAAATGTTTAAGCGTTCATTACTGTTTGCAATGCTTGCAACTGTCACAGCTACACAAGCTGCTCCTTTAACAAAAGACAATGGCGCGCCAGTCGGTGATAACCAGAACTCGATCACTGCGGGTCCACAAGGTCCAACTTTGCTGCAAGATGTGCAACTGGTTCAAAAACTGCAACGTTTTGGTCGTGAGCGTATTCCTGAACGTGTGGTACATGCGCGTGGTACAGGGGCTTATGGTGAATTCGTTACTACGAAAGATCTGTCTGATTTAACAATTGCTTCTTTATTCAAGGCCGGTACCAAAACTCCAGTTTTTGTGCGTATGTCTACCGTAATTCATGGTAAAGGTTCACCAGAGACTTTACGTGACCCGCACGGTTTCGCAGTGAAGTTCTATACCCAGGAAGGTAACTGGGACTTAGTCGGTAACCAGACGCCAGTCTTCTTTATCCGTGATGCGATCAAATTCCCGGATTTCATCCATGCGATGAAGCCAAGCCCGGTCACCAATGTACAAGATGCCAACCGTGTATTTGACTTCCTGTCTAGCCAGCCTTGGGCAACCAACATGCTGACTTATGTTTATGGCAAGCAAGGTGTCCCAACCAGCTACCGCGAACAGGACGGTTTCGGTGTACATGCCTACAAACTGTATAACGACAAAGGCGAATACAAGTACGTGAAATTCAACTTCCGCTCTAAACAGGGTGTGAAGGGCTTGAACGTCAAAGAAGCGGCTGAACAGCAAGGTAAAGATTTCAACCACTTGACCAATGATCTTTATAACAACATCTATGCAGGTAACTTCCCGAAATGGGACCTGTATATTCAGGTGCTTGATCCTAAAGATCTAAACAGCTTTGATTTTGATCCATTAGATCCAACTAAAATCTGGCCAACCGAGCTGGTTCCAGAAACTAAAGTCGGTACTTTAACCCTGAACCGTATGCCGAAGAACTTCTTCAACGAGACTGAACAGTCGGCATTTGCGCCAGGTAATCTGGTTCCGGGCATCGAGCCATCAGAAGACCGTCTGCTACAAGGCCGCATCTTCTCTTACTCAGATACCCAAATGTACCGTTTAGGCGCGAATCACCAGCAAATTCCGGTGAACCGTCCAGTGGTAAATGTGAACAACAATAATCAGGATGGCTACATGAATATCTCTGAGCGTGACTCGGATGTGAACTATGAGCCAAGCCGTAAAGAGCCAAAAGCTGCCACTGAAAAAGCACGTGCGGTACAAACACCATTATCTGGTCATGTACAGCAAATTGGCGTGAAAGAGCAGAACTTCAAGCAGGCAGGTGAGCTGTACCGTTCATACTCGGCTAAAGAAAAAGATGACCTGATCATGAACCTTGCTGCTGATTTAGGCGCAGTGAAAGATTCAGAAACCAAGCACATCATGTTGTCTTACTTCTATAAGGCAGATGCGGACTACGGTACACGTATGACCAAGGCGGTAAACGGTAACCTGGCGACTGTTAAAGCCAAAGCTGCAAAATTAAAAGACTAATCCCGATTGGTCTTGAGGAACTGGTGACTAGGGCATAGCGCATCACCTCCAAAAAGTCCTGTAATACTCCAAACCTTTCCTGCACCCTAGGGGGAGTTTTACAGGCACTCCGTTTTTTATCTCATCTCAGGATAATTCAGTCTTTCAAGACTTAAATTCCCCTTCGATTTCTGCTGGAGTTCATCATGAAAGTTATGTCATCTATGTTTTTAGCCAGTATTCTCACGATAGGTTCCGCATTCGCAAACGTGACTGTCGCGAAGGAGATCTCCCCCGCTAAAAGCGTGGACAATATTCAGATGAACTCACAACAGGAACTGATCGACCTGTTCTTTGCTGCCGCCAAAATTGGCAATAGCGAAGTTATCAACGAATTTTTAAAACATGGCTTTCCGGTCGATGTACGCAATAAAGACGGTTATACGCCACTGATGATGGCAACGTATTATGGCCATCAAGCGATAGTCAGCAGTTTGCTTAAACATGGTGCCGACCGCTGTGCTCGAGACAATCGAGGCAATACGGCCTTGATGGGGGCTTTATTCAAGATGGAATTTGCGATTGCCAAGCAGTTGCGTCAGGTGGACTGTGATGTCCAGGCGCAAAAAACCGGACAAAAGACCACAGCCGAATTTGCCAAGGTCATTGGCCAGGAAAAACAGCTACAGAAACTGATTCAGGAACAGGAAAAAGCTCAGACCAACACCCAGAAATAAACCGGGTTATGCTTCTGATACTTTTTTCGCAAATACAGCCAGCTGTACGTAAATCCTGCATTATTGCATGACTTTTTATGCTTTAATGCAGAGATAAGCACAGCGATATTCCCTTAGTTATGGCTCCAATTATCCATTCTCTGTTAGATACTGACTTGTACAAATTCACTATGTTACAAGTGGTCTTACACAAGTTTCCGCAAACGCATAGTGTCTACCATTTCCGTTGTCGTAATCTGGAAGATACAGTCTATCCACTGACGGATATTCTGGATGACCTGAATCATCAACTGGACCTGCTGTGTCAGCTAAAATTCAAAGAACATGAACTGCAATATTTAAGAAGCTTACGTTTTATCAAAAGCGACTTTGTCGATTATCTGGAACTGTTCCAGCTCAAGCGCCGTTTCATCAAGGCCAGTATCGACAGTCAAGGCCGTCTGGATATTGTGGTGGAAGGCCCGATGGTTCAGGCGATGATGTTTGAGATATTCGTTCTCGCTATTGTCAATGAACTGTATTTCAGCCGCATTCGCACGCCTGAAGTATTGGCAGAAGGCGAGCGCCGTTTAAAAGCCAAAATCGAGCTGTTAAAACAGTATGACACTGCGCAAAACCCCAATGATCCACCATTCTTGGTGTCAGATTTTGGTACGCGTCGCCGTTACAGTTTCGATTGGCAAAAGCATGTGGTCGAAGAATTTCACAAAGCCGCACCGCATGTGTTCCGTGGGACCAGTAATGTACTGTTAGCCAAAGAGCTGGGCATTACCCCGATTGGTACCATGGCGCATGAATTCCTGCAAGCTTTTCAGGCGCTGGACGTACGTTTACGTAATTTCCAGAAATCTGCACTGGAAAGCTGGGTACAGGAATATCGTGGTGACTTGGGTATTGCCTTGACCGATGTGGTGGGGATGGATGCATTCCTGCGCGACTTTGACCTGTACTTTGCCAAGCTGTTTGATGGCTTGCGTCATGATAGTGGCGACCCTTATGAATGGGGTGACAAGGCCTATGCGCATTATAAAAAGCTGAAAATAGACAGCAAAACCAAGATGCTGACTTTTAGTGATGGCCTGAATCTGGAAAAAGCCTGGAAATTGCATCAGTACTTTAAAGACCGTTTTCAGGTCAGTTTCGGCATTGGCACGAATCTGACCAATGATATGGGGCAAACCCCACTCAATATTGTGCTGAAACTGGTGGAATGTAACCGTCAGTCAGTAGCCAAAATCTCGGATAGTCCGGGCAAAACCATGACCGATAATGATACGTTCCTGGCCTATTTACGTCAGGTTTTTGAGATCAATGAACCTGCCTAAGTCAGTTTGAACAATTCATAATTTTAAACAACCGTGTCTATGCAGATGCGGTTTTTTTATGCAAGAGTATTTAAGACTAGGGTTTAGCTAAAATCTTGCTAATCATCTGCAAAGAAAGCGCATAAGTCTAAAAACCAGCTGTGCTAAGATCAACAGGATTTGACCAATAATAGCCATGATAACGATGACCGCTGCAGCTTTTAATTTTGGCCTGCTGATTGAGGCAGAAGATTTAGTTCCCTATTTGGGCCATGAAAAACTTCGTATTGTCGACCTGAGCCGTGCCTCTGTGTATGAGCAGCTGCATATTCCGCACGCCTTGCATTTAAAGCCTAAACTTCTGGTGCGTCAGGAAGAAACGGCAATGGGACTGTTGCCGGACGCGGAAGGCTTGCAGACTCTCATTGATTATCTGAATATTTCTCCTGAACATCATGTGGTGGCTTATGATGATGAGGGCGGGGCATGGGCAGGGCGTTTGCTCTGGAACCTGCATTGTCTGGGCTTTGAAAATACCAGCTTATTGAATGGTGGGATTCATGCCTGGCTCGGTTCAGGCTTGCCGACTTCTTCCAGTCAGGAACAGTTTGCACCAGTGAAGAACGTGTTGCAGGTCAATCTTGAGCATCAGGCGAATTTTCAGATTGGCTATGATGAACTGCGCCAACAGGTTGAAAATCAACAGGTTCAAATTTGGGATTGCCGTACAGAAGATGAATATACTGGCCTACGTTTAGCGGCTCGACGCGGCGGTCACATTCCGGGAGCACGTCATTTTGAATGGAGTACTGCCCTTAATCGTGAAAATCATTTAAAATTACAGCCTTTACCACGTACTCAGCAGCGTCTGGAACAACTGGGCTTTGATTTGAATCAACCCGTTGTGGTGTACTGCCAGTCCCATCACCGCTCAGGTTTGGCCTATATTCTGGGTCGTTTACTGGGCTGGAAAATTCGAGCCTATGATGGTGCGTGGAGTGAATGGGGCAACCGCCTCGATAGTCCAATCGCTACAGGGGAGCTGCCATCTTGAGCATCACATCACTTTTAAAACAACAGTTTTTTATTAAAGCTCAACGATTAGTACCGCAACATCGCTTGTCTCGGGTGGTGGGTAAAATTGCCGCCAGCGAAAACCCGATTATCAAAACTGCTGCAATTACTGCCTTTAAGGCGCAGTATGGCATTGATATGTCGATTGCTGAACAGGCCAATGCCCTGAAATTCAAGTCATTTAATGAATTTTTTACGCGTGCCCTAAAAGAAGGTATCCGTGCGGTTGATCCAGATGCTACGAGCATTGTTTCGCCTGCAGATGGTGCGATTTCCCAGCTGGGTAAAATTGAAAATGGCGATGTGTTTCAGGCCAAAGGCCAGAAATTTACCGTTGAAGCCCTGATTGCTGATCCGCAACTGGCTGAGCCATTCAAAAATGGTGAATTCGCGACCGTATATTTGTCGCCACGTGATTATCATCGGGTGCATATGCCATTTGCTGGCACCTTGACTGAAACGTTATATGTACCGGGCGAGCTATTCTCGGTCAATCAGGTGACCGCAGAAAATATTCCGGGCCTGTTTGCACGCAATGAACGTATGGTCTGTCTGTTTGATACTGAAATCGGTCGTATGGCGGTGGTATTGGTCGGTGCGATGATTGTAGCGGGTATTGAAACGGTGGCAACCGGCAAAGTGAAGCCTTCAGGACGAATCGAACTTAATCAGCATGATCTGTTCCTGGAAAAAGGGGCAGAACTGGGGCGTTTCTACCTCGGTTCAACGGCAGTGATTTTATTTGAAGAAAATAAAATGCAATGGGATGCCGCGTTCAAGGCCAATTCTTTGGTGAATATGGGTGAAGCGCTGGGGCATACAGTTTAAAGATTTTAGCCTCCCTTTATTAAAGGGAGGTTGGAGGGATTAAATATTTTCTCGTTTAGAATAAATAAAAATCCCCCTCAGTCCCCCTTTAAAAAAGGGGGATTTCCTCTCCTATTAAGGAGACGGTTAGAGAGATCCAAATAAAAAAAGCACCATCAGGCGCTTTTTTTCATTTCTAGAAATTTATCGTTTCACGACGATGGAATCGATACCGCTATTCTGCAAGGTTTGCTGCGCGATAATTGCGGCTTCTGCAGAATCATAAGGGCCTGAAACCACGCGATACCAGACTTTGCCATTTTCTACACTGCGTACCACATCGGCAGATAAACCATTGAGAATAATTTCGGCACGGCGGGCATCGGCTTGATCTGGATCATCAAAGCTGCGAACTTGCAGAATATAACTGGCCGGAGCGGCAACAGGTGCTTCGCTGGCTTCTAAGCCAGGCTCAGTTGTGGTCGCCTCAGGTGTAGCCACTTCAGGTCGAGGTGCTTCTACAATCACTACCGTATCCTGATTTTTGTTTTCAGGGACGGCCTGTTCAGGAATTGGCGTCACTTGTTGCTGTGGCAAGAGATCATAAAAACGGTAATCTTTATTGGTATCTTCTTCTTGGACAGATTCAGCACTTGTTTGAGTTTTCGGTTTAACTGGTTCCCATGGCTTCCAGAGCATCAGTGCCATCAAAAAACTTAACACGATTAAAATGATCACGAGTGTGCCGAGCCAGGTTGGAATAAGTGGCTTTTTAGGCTTATTCGGTCTTTCAGATACACCGCGTTGCGTTTTTCCAAACACTTGGGATTTTCCTCTTATTAATCGGGACATATAGAAAAGGCATAACAGCAGTTATGCCCCTACTATCACTTCATCCTATGTGATCAGGATACAAAAGTCATCCTCTAGATCACAAATCACACAGAATTTTAATTTATCTGTATCTTCAAGCACATAGCTAAAGTTACAAAATGTCTGCTCAGCAGATCAACGGCAATGTTTTGCTTACATGCTCACTTCGAGCATAGCTCTTGTCTTGCATCAATGTAAAAGCAGTGCTTTGACTATTTACCTTCTTGCATCAATGTAAAAGCAGTGCTTTACATTTCTGCTTCGAGCCTAGCTCTCGCCTTGCGAGCATGCAAAACAGTGTTTTGCTTACATGCTCTCAGGAGCTGATACGCCAAGCAGTTCCAGACCGTTACGCAGTACCTGACGCACGTTCACTGATAACAATAAGCGTGCTTGGGTCAATTCAGCATCATCACCGAGTACTTTATTGTCGTTGTACCAGCCGTGGAATAATGCTGCCAGTTCTTTTAGGTAGTTACCGATTTGATGCGGCTCATAGCTGTTTGCAGCACGGACCAGAATTTCTGGATAGGCCGCCAGCTTGGCCAGGATTTCAGTTTCAGCATCAAGCTCCAGCTTAGCCGCTAAATTACGTGCCGCTGTAGCATCAAAGTTAACATTGGTAGAAGCTGCTTTTTCTAACATACGACAGATACGGGCGTGTGCATACTGGATGTAATACACGGCGTTGTCCTTGCTTTGTGACACAGCAAGATCCAGGTCAAAATCAATGTGCTGTTCAGACTTGCGCATCACGTAGTAAAAACGAGCGGCATCATTGCCGACTTCTTTACGCAAATCACGCAAGGTCACGAACTGACCTGAACGAGATGACATTTGTACCATCTCGCCGCCACGCCATAGGCTCACGAACTGAACCAGAAGAACCGTTAATTTTTTCGAGTCATAGCCCAACGCATCAATGGCCGCTTTTACACGTGCGATATAACCGTGGTGATCCGAACCCCAGATATCGATGATATCGGTATAGCCACGTTGTAACTTGTTCAGGTGATAAGCGATGTCAGATGCGAAGTAGGTGGTCTGACCATTACGGCGTTTTACGACACGGTCTTTTTCATCACCGAATGCAGTGGATTTAAACCAGATGTTGCCATCCAGTTCATACAGGAAACCACGCTGGTCTAAAGTCTGTAAGGCTTCTTCAATTTTGTCTGTCAATGATTCTTCGCTGAACCATTGATTGAAGGTTACACCAAACTCGCCGAGGTCATCTTTAATATCATCTAAGATTGCTTTAAGCGCGGCTTGCAAGAATACGCGGTAGCCTGTGCCAATTAACGCTTGTGAATTAAAGATCAAACCATCAATGTGTTTTTCTTTATCACCAGACAATACGACTTTATTGCCATCAGCATCTAATTCGGCTGCAAACTGTACATCTTCAGGCACATCTTTATACACGTCGGCCACAGGACGGACATAAGCATCGCCATCCTGGTCAATAATGCTTTGTGCAATTTCTTTTACGTAGTCACCCTGGTAGGCATTTTTCGGGAATACCAGTTCCTGACCCGTTAATTCTAAGTAGCGCAGATAAGTCGAAGTCGCCAGAATGTCCATTTGACGGCCAGCATCATTGACATAGTATTCGCGATCGACTTTTGCACCGGTCGCTTCAAGCAAGTTCGCAACCGTCATGCCATACGCAGCACCACGACCATGACCTACGTGCAGGCTAGAGGTTGGGTTGGCAGAAACGAATTCAACCTGAATACGTTTATCCGCATTGACCTGGGTACGACCATAAGTCGCCTGTTGTGCCTGGATTTGATCAAGGACTGCAAAGCGCTGGTCAGCATTCAGGAAGAAGTTAATAAAACCAGGACCGGCAATTTCTGCCTTGCTGATATCTGCCACTTCAGGCAGGGCAGCAAGAATTTTTTCCGCTAAATCACGTGGCTTCATACCCGCAGCTTTCGACGCGATCATGGCAATATTCGACGCAAAGTCACCATGGCTTCGGTCTTTGGTACGCGTCAAATTACTTGTATTGTTCCAGTCAGATGGGAGTACGCCTTGTGCCTGTAAAGTGTGCACTGCATGATCGAGAGCTGCTTGTATTGCCGTATTCATAATCAGTCGAAAATAGAGATCGCAGAAAAACAGCAAATATAGCAAATTTCAGGCTGTTTAGGTAAAAGCATTTCTCGGGAATAAAAAGTGGAGGATCACTTCGTCAGAAGTTTTTGACTAAAGAAAGGGAAAATCAACGGATTAATCCCGTGAAAATAAAACCAGTTTTTAGCTCAACATTTCAGATGAAAAAAAACAATGCTTCACCGTACAGAATTTGGCTTATATTAGTCATCTGAAAACAGTAAAAAGAGCATGTCGTGGCTGCATCACAACGTCCGACCATTATCGGTCATATTCCTAAACTCCCTGCAAAATGGGCATTGATTATTGTGCCTTTTATCCTGTCCTGCCTGATGAGTGGCATTATTTCCATGATCAATATGCTGCGTAATCTTGGCTGGATTGATGGATTTATGGCACTCTGGTTTCATAACTGGATGATTTCCTGGGCGATTGCGTTTCCGATTGTAGTGACCTTATTGCCTTTTGTACGTAAATTCACTGGGCTGTTGGTCGATATGTCCGGACCTCAGCCACCCAAATGATCATTTTTTAAATCTTAAATTTGATCTGGCTGGAGTCAATTCTTGAGCATTTTAAAAGTGGGGCTATATGGGGCGAATAGCATCATTTTTAAATTAAATGCTCCACCGCCGCCCGGATGATCCCGAGCACCAGACCGATACAAGCACCGACCACAACTCCATTGACCCGGATCATATGCAGGTCGCCGCCGACTTCATTTTCAATCTTGTCGATCATCTCGCTTGAATCCCATTCGTGAATGCGCTCGCTGATAAAACGAATCACTTTTTCACTATACTGGTCACTCAGGTCAACCGCGATTCCGCTGAGACGTTTATTCAGCAGCTCACGTACCGAGGCATTCGAGATAATATTTTCTCCGACCTGCTGGATGGCAATTCTAAGATTTTCCGCAATCCCCGAATCCGGTTTTTGCAAGTCAGCCTTGATCGCATCACATAAAATCACCACCGCACCGCTGATAAAATTCAGCACTTGTGGGCTATCCAGTAAGGCATCTTTGGTTTCATTCAGACGCTGGCTGGCTTCACTGTCATTATCCGCCAGCTGTAACATCCAGCTATGTCCCATGTTCTCAATTTTGAGTCGCCATGGATGATCTGGATCGGCCAGCATGGCTTCAACGCGCCCGATCACGGAATCAATACTGCGTTGCTGCACATCAATCCCGATCCAGCTGGCGCCTTTGGCCAGTTTCCACACCCCCATTTCCTTAAACAGGTTACGGGTCAGCTCACGGGTTTGTTCAGGATGCGAGGTCATCCAGGCATGCACCACATCCAGTCCACGCTGTAGCACATCCTGATGGAAATCATTGTCCAGAACGGCATGCAGCATTTCGCTGGCTAGGGTATTGATCTGGGTATTTTTGACCCATTGCACGCTGTTGCTCTGGATAAATCCGGCAATCTGTTCCTGTCCCACAAATTCAAAAATTTTAGGCACCGTCTGTTGAATGACCTGAGTCACTTGGGCATTGTTTTGTGGATTGGCCAGCCAGCGTCCTGCAGCCAGACTCAGGTCGGTACTGTCCAGACTGCGCTGTACAATTTGCGGAGAAAGAAAATTTTCCTGCACAAAACGGCCCATCGACTCTGCAATACGGGCCTTGTTACGTGGAATGATTTCGGTATGGTCACGTAAAAACTTGGGAATAGGCAATCTGCCAAAAGGGTTACGAAACAGTACGGTAATCGCATACCAATCCGCCAGACCACCGACCACACCCGCTTCTGCCGAGAGCATCAGAATATGAATGAGCCAGACATATTCGGGTAGCAGTTTGGCTGCAACCATCAATGCCAACCAGATCAGTACGGCGACCACCAGGGCGATGGTCGCGAAACGTTTACTGCGTTGTAAGCTCGGGGAGATACGCTCTGTCTGCATAGATCATCCTGTCAGGAGGGATTGGCCGGTTGCGGTTGCAGCACTGCACCGGATGGACTTAAACCATATTTAGCCCCAAGTGACTGTAAAATCAAGCGGGCATCAAAGGCATCTTGAGGCGCCTGATTGGCCTTGAAGCATTCAATGGTATAAGCCACCTGGGCAGGATCCAGAGTCACGGTATAAGGACGGTCATAGAATGGGTTTGGCCAGAATCCCGGATATCGGCGGTAATACCCGTAAGGATAAAAGCTTGGCGCCGGATAGACGATGGCTTGCCGTGGAGGTTGCTGGGTGCGGTTACTTGGATCATTCAGTACTCTGAAGAATTGAAAACCATTTTGTACGGTAGTCTGTGCGGCTTTGAGCAGGGTAATTTCTTCAGCTGTGCCAAAGCTCATATTGGGACGGGCCTGAAAGCTGATACGGTAAGTGTTGCTGTTGAGGGGAGTGGTACTGTAGCGACCTAACTGATCAAATGTTAAGGGCTTTGAGGGTGTGGTTGCACAGCCAGTCAGGCTGATGGCAGCAATCATACTCAATCCCAGTAGCATGTTTTTCATGTTCGATCTCCTGATGCAATGATCCAGTCCAGACAGCCGGTCTTAAAAAATCTTAAAAACTGCTATCGGGCTGGGTCAGGAAAGTAAGTTCTTCATCGGTCGAGTCACGACCCAGAATCTGGTTTCGGTGCGGGTAACGTCCAAAGCGGTCAATAATGACCTTGTGCTTTTTCTCGAATTCCAGATTGGTCGGATTGCCCAGACGCTGAAAC
The DNA here is from genome assembly GCF_056857555.1 of Acinetobacter sp. L-24. The sequence continues at coordinate 35,176 of NZ_JBSXNI010000045.1, forward strand.
AGTTTTAAGGCGAATTCATGAATCAGTTTGGATTCGCTGTGCATAAATGGCATATACAGAAAGGCACGCTGTTCCGGACTGAGCTGTTGATCCAGGTTCAGGCTGATGGCTTCCTGAGCCAAGGCCAGTGCCAGACTGTCTTGGGCGAAAGCTTGGGGAGAATCACGGAATAAATTTCGTGAAAATTGATCTAGCACAATAATTTCGGCCAGCCGGCCTTCTGCGGTTTTACGCCAGCCCCAAAGTTCAGCCTGGGCTGCCTGCTGATGGGTGCTCATGAACTGCTGCGCAATACTTTGGTCGAATTCATGACTTTGGCTAAACCATAAGGGCTGGCTGTCCGCATGAAACCAAAAGTCTAAAATATCTTGATAATTCATAATATTTACAATTCATTAGCATCTATTTGTTAATAAAATCACAAATTTTCCATGTCTTATAGAGGAAGTTTGTGTTAAAAATTTGCCAAATTAAAAATCAATGGTTTGCCTGAAAACTAGGCAGCCTGTCATATGCCGGCACGAAATCACGTTATACTGATTAAACCGATGATTTTAATTTAATAATTTAGCCCCCTTAAGCGAGATTGTAATGAGTCAACCTGAATCGACTTCCCAAAATGTGTTACCGACCTGGGTCGAGTCGTCACTCATCAAAGGCATGTTGCGTGGTATCGAGCGTGAAAGCTTACGTATGCAAAGTGATGGTTTCCTGTCACAGGCAGCGCATCCTCGTGCCTTGGGTTCAGCCTTGACTCATCCACATATCACCACGGACTATTCTGAAGCATTGATGGAGTTTATTACTCCGCCACAGGACAGTATTAAAAAAGCGCTGGACTATCTCAGCGATATTCATGCGATTGTCCATCGTCATCTGGAAAATGATGAAAAGCTCTGGCCTTTGTCGATGCCGTGTATGCTGGACAGCCGCGATGACAGTATTCCGCTGGCACAGTATGGCAGCTCGAATATCGGTTTATTTAAAACCTTGTATCGTCATGGTCTAGGTGTGCGTTATGGCCGCCGTATGCAGACGATTTCAGGTGTGCATTACAACCTGTCTTTCCCGGATCATCTGTTCGAGGCCTTGCAACAGCAGGAACAGGACGAGGCGCTGCAAGCATTGAGCTTGCAGGATTATCGCAGTCATCGCTATATGGGCCTGATCCGTAACTTTATTCGTCTGACCCCACTGGTGATGTTCCTGATCGGGGCCAGTCCGGCGGTCTGCCAGTGCTTTATGACTGGCCGTGATCATTTCTTGCTGCCATTGGTCAAAGGCACCTTGTATTCGCCTTATGCGACTGCGCTACGTATGGGACGTTTTGGCTATCAAAACTCTGCACAGAAACAGCTCGGTATTCACTACAATAATTTGCAGGACTATCTGGACGGACTGCAAAAAGCGGTCAAAACGCCCTATAAACCGTTTAGTCGTTTGGGATTAGATGATTCCAATGGCCAGCCGATCCAGATCAATGATCATGTGTTGCAAATCGAAAATGAATATTACAGCTTAGTGCGCCCGAAACAGGTGCCACTCGCGGGTGAAACCCCGTCACAGGCACTGGAAAATCGTGGGATTGCCTATGTCGAGCTGCGCGCAGTCGATGTCAATCCATACAGCCCGATTGGCATTAATGAAGATACGGCCGGTTTCCTTGAAGTGGTAGCCTTGTACTGTTTATTGCAAGATAGTCCGGCACTACTCAGTGATGAACAGGATATTATTGAGCAGAATCAGGCCGAAGTAGTGAACCGTGGCCGTGCGCCAAATGCCGCAATTATGGAAAATGGCCAGTCTTATCCGATTGAGGATTGGTGTGCCATACATTTGCAGCGCATGCATCCCTTGGCCAAGCTGTTAAATTCGGCCTATGACAGTACTCTCTATACCGATGCATTAAAAACCATGATGATCCGGGTCGATGAAGTCGATGCCACCTTGTCTGCCTTGGTGGTGGGTGATACGCGTGAACAGGGCGGGATGTGGCATTTTGGCCAACATCTGGCACAGCAGCACAGCAGTGTCTATGAAGAACATCAGCTCAGTCCGGAAACACTGGCTTATTTTGAAGAAATGTCACAAAAGTCATTGCAGCAGCAACAGCAACTCGAGCAAGATAGCAGCATCAGTTTTGCTGATTATTTAGCCCAATATCGATAAAAAATAAGGGGATTCACCATGCAATGGGGTTATCGCTTCGTGAGTGGTATGTTGTTTCTGGCTGCTGTCATCGGCATGGCATTTGCCTTATATCTTGAGCATGTACAAGGTCTGGCGCCTTGTCCGCTCTGTGTGTTTCAGCGTGTCGGATTAATCGGACTCGGGATCATCTCACTGATCGCATTCCTGCATAATCCCGCATCTAATCTCATGAAGCGGCTATATGCCTTGCTGGGTTCGCTCAGTATTTTGTGGTCTGTGGGCGTGGCTGCGCGTCATGTCTGGTTACAGAACCTGCCCCCGGATCAGGTGCCGAGCTGTGGTCCCGGTCTGGAATACTGGCTGGAAACCCTGCCGATGCAGTCTGTACTGCAACAGGTCTTAAATGGTTCAGGGGAATGTGCCGCGATTGACTGGACCTTCTTGGGTCAATCCTTGCCTGTCTGGTCTTTGATCTTCTTTAGTATTTTATTGCTGATTAGCCTGTGGCAACTACTGCGTAAATATAAAAAGGCACCGGTTAAACGACTCAGAGATAAATACTAATCAAGTTCCTATTAAAAAGCCCTCAATGGAGGGCTTTTTAATGTACGGAGAGTTAAGTCAGGGCAATACCTTCCAGACTGTCCAGATCCGTCATATATTCACGAATCTGATCAAAGGCCTCATCTTCTACACTTGGATAGAACCAGCGCGCCACCTGTTCCGCCACCAGTGGATGATATTGAATTTCAAAATGGTTCAGGCCATAAAAAATCGCCTTGTGTGCATCCGGGACTTTGAGCTGGAAACGCGGATTGGGATGCTCGCCCAAAGCACTTTTAATACTCACCAGATAATCACCAATCACATGCAGGGTCTTGTTCTTGCGGTTTTCAAACTCGATGGTGCCGGCGACCAGATAGGTGTCGATATGAGAGGGAATCGGGGCAGGTTTACGGTGATCATCCATAAAGCCGATCCGAAGTGGATTATGCTCCCAGTCATCATCCCGGACGCTGCCATGGCGCAAATCCAGAATACCGTTACTGCGAATATTGACCAGATGGCCAAGCAGCCGGATCAGTGGAAAATGTCCAAGTTTGTCCTGCAAGCTAAAGCCAAAACGTTCCAGTACTGCACCATGATGCGGTGAACCCAGACAGACCAGATTTTCCACCATATTGACCCAGCTATAGACATTCTGCTTGCCATAAAACAGCGCACTACGAGAGACCAGACCACCCATGCTATGCCCGATCAGGTCAATACTGGTAATTCTCGGATTGCGAGCAATCAGATCCTGTAAGGTATTCGCCAGACTTCGACCATTGGCAGAAATCCGGCGTCCAGTATTGTAATTCAGATAGAGCATGGTATTGCGGTCACGCTGCGCCAGTAATTTTGCCCCAATGCCCTCATATTTGCGATTTGACCAGTCTAAATGGTTCATGCATAAGCCATGTACAAACAAAGTAATACGACCGCTTAGCTCACCTTTTTGCAGCGAGCCATAATAGTCATAGATCACCATCGGCAAGGCCAGAGGATTCTGATATTTCAGCAGATAATCCCCGATAATGCCATTTAAGACACTGACCAGGAAATGCAAGGAAGGTGTCAGCGGTTTATTATGCAGTTTAGGAAAGCGTTCAATAATCTGGCGCAAAGCAGGGGCAATCAGGGTATTGCCGTAATGAAACAGCATGTCATAAGACATTTGATAGAGCCGCACGATTGAAGGAATATTCTGAATTTTTTCTGAATTATTTTCACTTAAACCGAAAATACTCATTAAAATTTCGCGTTGAATACTCTTGATCAGCTCCTGGATCACATCGTTAAAGCGCATCGTTACCAGCTGCGCCAGACCTTCCAGTACATCGGCCTGACTCGGCGGGGTTCGATCCCATCGACAATAGGTTTCATGTAACGGTGTCAAACTTGGCATCTGATCCTGTCCTTTCAATGAGCCGCATGTGGTGCCATCTTTCTTTTTAAAGAACTTCGCGGTATAAATTCTTTTTCTTGTTGAGTTTCCTGATTTTGAGGGCCTCAGCTTAAAATAACGAGAATGAGAGAAGATTTTGAGCTTTTTTGTCAGACAATTTAAGCAATTAACTGGTCTTATAACGTAGTGTACTTCACATTATTTAAATTAAATTTTGATGATTGATGGGTTTTTTGTTGGTAGTTCATGAATATCATTTATTTGCATGGTTTTAAGAGTAATTCGAACTCGATCAAGGGGAAATTGCTGCAACATTACTGTGCAAAGTATCCTGAAATTCAGGTACATTTACCCGATTTAAACATGTCACCGAACGCTGCCATTGCGTATGTTTCTGGCCTGATTGAATCGATGCATGATGTGGCGTTACTGGGCAGCAGTCTCGGCGGATTTTATGCGACACATCTGGTCGCACAGCATGCTGTGCCTGCTGTACTGATCAATCCGGCAATGCGACCATGGCAACTGTTTCTTGAACTATTTGATGAGCAACTGCCTTATCAGGTTCATCCGAAATGGTGTCTGGATGAAGCAGATCTGGTACAACTCCAGCAATTGGCCCTGCCTGTTGCACAAGATGCAGACAAAATACTGGTTCTGCTGCAACAAGGTGATGAAGTTTTGGATTATCGTGAAGCACATCGTTATTATAGTGCTGCGCATCCCCCTGCAATACTGATGACTGAAGCGCATGGCAGTCACGGGATGGATGATTTTGCGGAAAAAATTCCGTTCGTCTTACAGTTTTTATTGGACTGCATAAAAAAGGAAACCGAATAACGTGTCTCAATATACGGCTCAATCTCTTGAAGTTTTATCTGGTCTGGATCCGGTCCGTCGTCGTCCGGGCATGTATACCGATACTTCTCGTCCCAACCATTTGGCACAGGAAGTGATTGATAATGCTGTCGATGAGGCACTGGCAGGACATGCCAACAAGATTACCGTCACGGTCTATAAAGATGGTTCTTTATCAGTCGAAGACAATGGCCGTGGGATGCCGGTGGATATTCACCCTGAATACGGCCAGAGCGGTATTGAAATTATCATGACCAAACTGCATGCCGGCGGTAAGTTCAGCACCGATAACTACCAGTTTTCCGGTGGTTTGCATGGCGTCGGGATTTCAGTGGTCAATGCGCTTTCGACCCGGGTAGAGGTTGAAGTTCAGCGTCAGGGCAATCTGTATAAAATGGCCTTTGAAAATGGCGAACCGGTTGCACCGCTTGAAGTGCTGGCAGGTAAGGCACCGAAACGGGTATCAGGAACTACGGTACAATTCTGGCCTGAAGCCAAATATTTTGATTCGCCTAAATTTGCCTTAAAAGCGTTAAAACATAATCTCAAAGCCAAAGCTGTTTTGGCGGCGGGTTTACAGATCAATTATGTTGATCAGATCAATGATGAAAAGATTACCTGGCAGTTTGAAAATGGTCTGGTTGATTATTTGATGGACGAGCTGGAAGACCGTGAAATTATTCCGGCACCGGCGTTTGTTGCCACAGGCGATGCGGAACGTGCCAGCGCAGAATTTGCAATTTGCTGGAATGTCGAAGGGGGTGAAAGCGTCCAGGAATCTTATGTCAACCTGATTCCGACCGCACAAGGCGGAACGCATGTGAATGGTCTGCGTTCAGGCGTCACCGATGCGATGCGTGAATTCTGTGAACTGCGTAATTTGCTGCCGCGGAATATGAAACTCTCTGCCGAAGATGTCTGGGACGGCGTCAATTATATCCTGTCGCTGAAATTTCAGGAGCCGCAATTCTCAGGTCAGACTAAAGAACGTCTATCGAGCCGTGAAGCAGCTGGAATTGTGCAGAATATTGCCAAAGATGCCTTTGCATTATGGTTGAACCAGAATTCTGACATCGCCATGCAACTGGCAGAAATGGCCATTTCCAAAGCCGGTCGCCGTCTCAAAGCAGCGAAAAAAGTAGAACGTAAGAAAATTGTCGCGGGTCCAACCTTGCCGGGGAAACTGTCGGACTGTGTAGGCCATGATCTGGATCAGTCAGAACTGTTTATTGTGGAAGGGGATTCTGCGGGTGGTTCGGCCAAGCAGGCGCGTGATAAGAACTTCCAGGCGATTATGCCAATTCGTGGAAAAATCCTGAATACTTGGGAAGTCTCTTCTGACGAAGTTCTAGCATCGCAGGAAGTACACAATATTGCGATTGCCATTGGCGTTGATCCGGGTTCGGATGACTTGTCTGAACTGCGTTATGGCAAGGTCTGTATCCTGGCGGATGCCGACTCGGATGGTTTGCATATCGCGACTTTGCTGTGTGCCTTGTTTGTAAAGCATTTTCCTACACTGGTCGAGGAAGGGCATTTATTTGTAGCGATGCCGCCATTATTCCGTATTGATGACAATAAAGATGTGCACTACGCTTTGGATGAAGATGAGCTGAATAGCATCCTGAAAAAATGCAAAACCAAGAATCCGCAAATCACCCGATTCAAGGGTCTGGGCGAGATGAATGCCAGTCAGTTACGTGAAACCACGCTTGATCCAAACACGCGTCGTCTGGTGCAACTGGATCTGGATGATGCTCATCATACCGCAGGGTTACTGGATAAACTTTTGGCGAAAAAGCGTGCCAGTGACCGCAAAGACTGGTTGGAGCAAAAAGGTAATCTGGCAGATTTGGTGGTTTAAACTATCGAATTTAAGCAGTAAAAAATCCCGCAAGCGCGGGATTTTTTGTTTTAAAACAGTGCAAAAAATATTCAAGGTGCTGCACTTTATTTGTACATCATCTTCTATCTTAGTTTTGGCATATTTTGATTGGTCTTTATGCAACTTATTTAAAGTTGAGTCTGAGTTCTACATTGCAATAGGGCTTTAAGTCTTTTTAGTATGACTAAATACATGATTCATAATACAAATAATGAGATCAGTTAAAGTGAATTTTTTTATTTTTTGAAGCCTTGGCACAGAAATTGAATCACTCCATCCAGATGTACAACAAGACAAGCATGAAAAATGCACCATTATAAAGTTTGGAGAAAAATCTGATGTTCCAACGCAATTTATTTTCAAAAAGTATTTTAGCCGCAACCATGGCAGGGGCTGTTGCATTAACGGGGTGTTCAAAATCTGCTGAAAAAGCAGAAGCCCCGGGCGCAGAAAGCAAAGTCGCAGACAGCGGCGACACGATTAAAGTCGGGATCCTGCATTCATTGTCAGGCACGATGGCAATTTCTGAGACCTCACTGAAAGATACGGCCTTAATGGCGATTAAGGAAATCAATGATAATGGTGGGGTACTGGGTAAAAAACTGGAACCTGTGGTGGTCGATCCAGCATCTGACTGGCCACTGTTTGCAGAGCAAGCACGTCAGCTGATTACCCAAGACAAAGTCGCGGTAATTTTCGGTGCATGGACGTCGGTGTCACGTAAATCTGTCTTACCAGTGGTTGAAGAGCTGAATGGCTTATTGTTCTATCCCGTACAGTACGAAGGCCAGGAACAATCCAAAAATATTTTTTATACTGGTGCTGCGCCTAACCAGCAAGCCATTCCAGCCGTGGAATACTTGATGAGTGAAGAGGGCGGTAAAGCGGAGCGTTTTGTTCTGCTCGGTACAGACTATGTTTACCCACGTACCACCAACCAGATTTTACGTGCTTTTTTAAAGTCTAAAGGCGTGGCTGATGCGGACATCATGGAAGAGTACACGCCATTTGGTCATAGCAACTATCAAACCATTGTCGGCAATGTGAAAAAATTCGCAGCTGGTAAAAAGACTGCGGTGATCTCGACCATCAATGGCGACTCGAATGTGCCGTTCTATCGTGAATTGGGTAATCAGGGCATTAAAGCCTCTGATATTCCCGTCATGGCGTTCTCGGTGGGTGAAGAAGAACTGCGTGGTATTGACACCAAGCCATTGGTCGGTCATTTGGCGTCATGGAACTATTTCATGTCAGTGAAGAATCCGGTCAATACAGAATTTACCAACAAAATGAAGCAGTATGCAGTGGAATTCAAACTGCCGAATGCAGACAAGCTCGTGACCAATGACCCAATGGAAGCAACTTATGTCGGGATTAACATGTGGAAGCAAGCCGTTGAAAAAGCAGGTTCTACAGAGGTCGATAAAGTCCGTGAAGCGATGGCAGGTCAGGAATTCAAAGCCCCATCGGGCTATACCTTAAAAATGGATGCGACGAATCACCACTTACACAAGCCAGTCATGATTGGTCAGATTCGTGGCGATGGACAGTTTGATGTGGTCTATAAAACGCCACAAGCCATCCAGGCACAGCCTTGGAGCCCGTACATTCCGAAATAACAGCTATCTTTTGCCTGCCACAGCCGTGGCAGGTGTCCTCTGATTTTTTTCTTACTCTCCACGGAAAATTTCCAATGGAATAGGGGTGAATATAATGAATATTCGCGTGAATATCGCCGCTATTTTTCTGGTATTTGTACAGGTTATTTGTGTACAACTGGTATCAGCAGAACAATCCTCAAATAGCACTGCATTGACTGCAGCAATACAACAAGATGCAATCCAGCAATTTGTGCAAGGTGATTTTGCCCAGCGCCGTGCTTTACTGAAGCAATGGCCGGGCAGTATTGAGCAGTTAGATCAGCTTGCAGAATATGTTGAAAACGAGCAGCTTTATAGTGGGGCTAATGGTCAAACCTATATTTTAGAATCGGACGAAAAATTACTCAGCTATCCGAGTCTAGGCATCGTTGCAGATTGGCCGAGTGACTTATCACAAGTGACTTTGGTGAATACCTTGCGTAAAGCGCTCAACTTTGGTTTGGCACAAAGAAAACTCAAATCTGAAGATGCTTCCGAGCGTTTAGAAGCGATTGATATTTATGAAAGCAACTTGGCAGAGCTGAATGTTGCTCACATCAATGCCCTGTATTTGAACGAACAAAATAACAAAGTCAAAGCCCGTTTGGCCCAGCTTAAAGCGCGTCTGGATTATCAAGATGCAGATGTCTTAGTTAAAATTCAAGCGGCGAAAGCCTTGCAAGACTCCAATCGTCCCGATGTCTTGGCGATGATCGACAATGAGCTGACACAGCCGAATATCCATTCTGAGCTGAAAGCGGCTTTGCTTGAAGCGAAAAGCAGTATTAAAACCCGGATTCAAGCCAGTGAATGGACTGGGCATTTATTTTCAGGGCTGAGTACTGCGAGTATTTTACTGCTTGCAGCACTCGGTTTAGCCATTACTTATGGTTTGCTCGGTGTCATCAATATGGCGCATGGTGAGCTCATTATGATTGGCGCCTATACTACTTATGTGGTGCAAAGTCTGTTTAAAAGCTATTTGGGTAGCTATGTCGAGTGGTACTTAATCGCCGCGATTCCTGCGGCATTCTTGGTGAGTGGACTGATCGGTATGTTGATTGAACGTACCGTGATTCGTCCATTATACGGTCGTCAACTTGAAACCTTGCTTGCAACCTTTGGGGTCAGCCTGATTTTGATGCAATTGGTACGCATGACTTTTGGTGCGCAAAATGTCGAAGTGTCGAATATTTCGTGGCTATCAGGCGGGATCTCCATTACCCCAAGTTTAATGCTGCCGTATAACCGTATTGCGATTATTGTCTTCACCATTGCAGTGCTTTTGTTGTTGGTTTACCTACTGAATAAAACCCGTTTTGGTTTGTTTGTACGTGCGGTGACGCAAAACCGTCAAATGGCGCGAGCAGTCGGTATTCGTTCAAGCCGTATCGACATGATGGCCTTTGGTTTAGGTTCAGGTTTGGCCGGTTTAGCGGGCTGTGCTTTGGCACAAGTGGGTAACGTCGGGCCGGATTTAGGGCAAAACTACATTATTGATGCCTTCTTGGTGGTGGTTGTCGGTGGTGTAGGTCAGGTGTGGGGTGCAGTCCTTGCAGCGCTTGGTCTAGGTATTAGTGGTACCGCCTTGGAAATTGGCATTGGTGCGGTACTGGCAAAAATTGTTCTCTTGGTGCTTGTGATTTTGTTTATTCAAAAACGTCCACAAGGTTTGTTTGCCATCAAAGGCCGTTTTGTGGAGTAAGCACATGAAGATTACACAATTATTATCCGACAAACCGCATAGTGGCATTGCGATTGCCGTATGCTTTGCCATTTTATTGGCATTGCCATGGTTACACCTGTTACCTGCCGATTCAACCCTGCATTTATCTGCGTATTGGGTCACCTTGATTGGCAAAATCATGTGTTTGGCTCTGGTCGCTTTGGCACTGGATTTAGTTTGGGGCTATGCCGGCATTTTAAGTTTGGGGCATGGTTTGTACTTTGCCCTTGGCGGTTATGCCTTTGGCATGTACCTGATGCGCCAGTCTGCAGGGGATGGTATTCCTGACTTTATGCGCTTCCTGAGTTGGACGGAAGTGCCATGGTTTTGGGTGGGGACTGAATACTTCCTTTGGTCACTTGCCCTTGTGGTGTTAGTACCGGGCATCATTGCCTTTATTTTTGGTTTCTTTGCTTTTCGCTCGAAAATTAAGGGCGTGTATTTCTCGATTATTACCCAAGCTATGACTTTTGCTGCTGCATTACTTTTCTTCCGTAATGAAACCGGCTTTGGTGGCAACAACGGCTTTACCGGTTTTAAAACTATTTTAGGTATGGACATTACCTCGGCATCGATGCGGGCAAGTTTGTGCTTTATCACCGCTTTGGTATTGTTGCTGTGCTTTATTGGTTTACGTCATTTGATGAATAAACCGTATGGCCGTGTACTCGGTGCAATTCGTGACAGCGAAAACCGTCTGCAATATTTGGGCTACCGTACCTTGTGGTACAAGCTCTCGGCATGGGTGCTATCTGCGGTGATTGCAGGCATTGCAGGGGCACTGTATGTGCCACAAGCCGGCATTATTAACCCAAGTGAAATGAACCCGGTGAACTCGATTGAAATGGCGGTGTGGGTGGCAGCGGGTGGTCGTGGCACGCTGATTGGTCCATTGATTGGGGCAGGCTTAATCAATGGAGTAAAAACCTATTTTACTTCGGCTTATCCTGAAGCATGGCTGTTGATTTTGGGTACGTTATTTATTGTAGTGACCATCTTCCTGCCAAAAGGCATTATTGGTCTGTTTGACCGTTTTAAAAAGGAGCGTAGCGAATGAGCGAAATCCTACAACCGCATGGTGGTCATGCTTCTGAAGGCTATGGTCGTCCAAAAGAACAAGGCGCAGACTTTACTCACGGCATAGCGCTATATCTGGAAAAAGTAAGCGTCTGGTTTGATGCTTTTCGTGCCTTAAATGATTTGTCGCTCTACATTGAAGAAGGGGAATTACGCTGCATCATCGGGCCGAACGGGGCAGGTAAAACCACCCTCATGGATGTGATTACCGGTAAAACGCGACCAACCGAAGGCACAGCATTTTTTGGGCAAAACTACGATTTAGCCAAAATGAGCACTGAACAAATTGCCGAAGCAGGCATTGGGCGTAAGTTCCAAAAACCGACGGTGTTTGAAAATTTCACCGTCATGGAAAATCTGCTTCTAGCAGCACCCAAAGACAAACGTGTGAAAAAAAGCCTCTTTAGCAAGCTTGATCCGGATGCACAAAATGCCTTGGATGAATCCCTCACTCAAATTCGTCTGCAAGAGTTCATTAATAAACCTGCTGGCTTGCTGTCACATGGTCAAAAGCAATGGTTAGAAATCGGTATGTTGCTGATGCAACGTCCAAAACTGATTTTGCTTGATGAACCTGTAGCAGGCATGACCGATGCCGAAACCGAACGCACGGCGGAGCTGTGTTTAGAACTCAAGAAAAATCACACCCTCGTTGTGGTCGAGCATGACATGAGCTTCATTGACACCATTAGTGAAAAAGTCACGGTACTGGCGCAAGGGGCAATTTTGGCAGAAGGCACATTGGCAGAAGTACAAGCCAATGAAGATGTCATTGAAAAGTATTTAGGGCGTTAAGGAGCTTGCGATGTTAGAAGTCAAAGACGTCAATCAATTTTATGGTGGCAGTCATATTTTACGTGATGTGTCATTGACTGCACCTGTGGGTGAATGTTCGGTGGTGCTTGGACGCAATGGGGTGGGGAAAACCACGCTCCTTAAATGTCTGATGGGTATTTTACCGATTAAATCCGGACAGATTTTGTTGGATGGCAAGGACATTTCGAAACTCAGTCCTGAACAGCGTGTCCGTGCAGGTCTGGCTTATGTGCCCCAAGGTCGAGATATTTTTTCAACTTTAACCGTGGAGGAAAACATCCTCATTGGTATGGCGAAATTTAAAGGCGCAAAGACACGCAAAGTGCCTGAGCATCTCTATGAAATTTTCCCTGTGTTGGATGAAATGAAGCATCGCCGTGGCGGAGATTTGTCTGGTGGTCAGCAGCAGCAGCTTGCCATTGCACGAGCACTTGCTTCTGAACCGCGTGTGCTGATTTTGGATGAACCGACTGAAGGTATTCAGCCATCCATTATTAAAGACATTGGCCGGGTCATTCGTAAACTGGCGGATGGTGGTGAGATGGCGATTGTGCTGGTTGAGCAGTTTTATGACTTTGCTGAAGAACTTGCTGATGGATATACCGTGATGGCACGTGGCCAAGTCGTGGCGCAAGGTGTGGGTAGTGAAATGCCGGAGAAAGGCATTCGGGAGTTGGTGGCAATTTAAGGCTTTTAGCTCCTTCTCCTATGGGAGAAGGTGGGGGGTGAGGGCTTATCTTTATTTACCTCTCCCTAACCCTCTCCTAGAAGGAGAGGGAAAAAGCCTCCCTGAGCAAGATATAAGCACTGCTTTATATCGAAGCGTAAGAAAGGGAGGTTTGGAGGGATTAGATTTTAAATCTCCTCTTACGAAGCAGAGCTTCTCATCTCTTAAAGAGAGAGGGGAATTTTCTTTTTTGAATAATGGAGGGATTAGATTTCTGTATTTTCATCCCAAAGGAAGTACATACCAAATTGTCCAGTTCTAAATTCACCGCCTATCGCTTTGCCCGTATCAGCCATATTTTCCCTATAATATTTTGAATATTATGTTTGTTATAGGGTAATAAGATATCGCTGAATCAGCAATCACTCAACCTTTAAATACATGCCATCCGCCGAGACATTATGGCCAAAACCGCAAGACATTGGATTGTTGCTATTCACTACAATCTGTTGTCCAATTTGAGCGTTAAACTGAAATTTCAAATCAATTTTGCAATTTTCTACGCTGTAATTGGCCTGAGCTTTATTCAGCGACATACGGGTTAAAAATTCTCCCATATTTGGTCCATAAATCAGACTGCGTAAACCCATATAGAGTCCATTAAACTCAATCTGGTAGGCATTAGAAGCTGGTTTAACTTCCATCGTATTCCACTGACCAAAACCTGCATAGCGGACATATTTTCCTGCAAAATTCTTCGGTTTTTCTGGTGCAGGTAACTGTTTTAGATTGAACTGGCTGGCTTTAGTATTCGGAAAAACGGAAAACCAGGCGCGTGCCCATTGCGGCTTTCCAAGCTTGGCATAACTTAAGCCAACATTATTAAACGCCGTGGTGATATCGCGTTCGGAAAAAGCTGTACCACCGTCTTCTACATTCATCGCACAAAAGGATGACCATGCGGCTTGTTGCTCAAATTGCGCTATGGCCTTTTGATATTGTTTTTGGTCGTAGAATTTTTTGCCATTATTTGCATAGCTTTGCACTTTGCTACAGCCTGAACGGAGCTCTTTTTCAAAGTCTGAATCAGCAAAAGTGAGCATACTTAAACTTAAAAGACCAATAGACAATAGAGATTTATACATGGTGTTATTCAGTATGATTTTGAGCTGAATAAAACATAGCCGCTCGTATAAGTAAATAGAACTTGTGCTTATTAAACTGGATAACAACAAAATATCGTGATGGCCAAATATTAAAAAGCTGAAAAGGAGTGTCCAGAAAGCAGTTCTGGAATAGCTTTAAACTAAGAATGAATCAAGCTCGATCCAGATTCAGTTGCAAGAGGACCAAATCACGCCATTGCCCAAACTTCTGTCCGACTTGCGGCATATAGGCAGTTTGAACGAAACCCAGTTTTTCATGCAGACGAATCGATGAAGTGTTTTCAGAATCAATCGCCGCGACCATGATATGCAGTTTCTGTACTTGAGCCTGTTCAATTAAATACTGCAATAATTGAGAACCCAAACCTTGCCCTGCATAATCCGGATTTAAAAAGATGGAATGTTCGACCGTCTGTTGAAAGCCCTGAATACTGCGAAACTGATCATAACAGGCATAGCCAGCAATGACCTGATTTCGCGTATCTTCAACCACAAAAACCGGGAAATTCTGATTTTTAAGCTGCTTAAACCAGATTTTGAAATAGTTCAAATCAAAGGCTGTTCTGTTCCAGGTCGCAGTACCATAGAGTACTTCCTGATTATAAATCTTGAGGATGGTTTCAAGATCATGTTCGGTCGCAGGTCGAATATCAAAATCAGGCATATTCTTGTTCTAGTAGAGGTGAGCTGAAATCACAGTTTAAAAAAAGCAGAACCGGAGTTCTGCTTTCGATCATACATCAATTAGAAATGATATTTCACAAGTGCGCTGACATTGTTTTCATCTTGATTTTTAAGACCAAACTTATTGTTCCACACTGAATGTTCAACACCGAGGTATAAACGGGTATCTGGAGAAATGTGTTTGCCCGCATTCCATTTCCACTGTGTAGTCCAGTTTAACTCGCTTGCTTGAGCGTCTTTTTCAGCAGTTGACCAATCAAGGAAGCCATCTACAAGAAAATCTTCAGCACCCAGTTTAAATGGCACACCATAGGTAAGCGTCATTTGATAATCGTCTTTATTGCCAAACACTTTTTCATTGTTTGCACGATAAAGATTTAAGCTTGCATATTGAAAGTATGGGATATCAAGGTCAAAGCCCACGCCATATAGGAAGTTATCAGCATTATCTGAACCTTCCCACGTTGTTGAAATAAGCACATCTTTCACTGGACCAAAGGCAAGTTTTTGGCCTGTAACTTCGCTTAAGCTTAAACGTGGTGATAACTCAAAGTACGTACTTTTAACATCATCGCCACCGCGCAGACGATCCATAAAGAAGAATACATCTGCATATTTAACTTTTGCAGCATATTCAACAGTTAAAGTAGTTTGCTGATCGTCTACAACTTCATAGTTTTCACCATAAAGACCTGTAACGCTAAAGTCCTGCCAAACTGGTTTTGCTTGAGCAAATGCTGCAGTTGAAGCCAATGCACAAAGTGCCGCAAGTTGTGTAAATTTCATTTAAATCTATCCCCCCGAGAAAGCAGAATAAGCATACAGATTAATAAGTAAAAATAAAGTTAAAAGTGATCGCTGACTTAAATATATTTCAGCCCCCATGAGTTGAATGAAGACGATCATCTTCCTCAGTTTTCATTGCCTTTCGCTGATACTTCTCTAAATTATTATTTTTTAAATAAAGTTGAATATGTAGTGCCTTAAAAGACTGAATGTATAACTAAAAATATAAAATCACTTCAATTTACGATGATTAACTTACAAAATCAGTAAAAAATAGGGGGGGATATACAGATTGTTTAGTAATTAATTTGGGCCTGAGGCTGAACAGCTTTGTTCTGTTTGTGTAATGAGGTTAGTTTGAAAATCTCAAATGACCGTCGTTTTATAAGCCTGTTCTCAGCCTCTTCAAGTGAGATTGAACGGTCTTATATTTCAATAAAAAATTATTTTGCAGGTTGTTATTTTAAAATGACGAAAGAGTATTTTTCCCGGTTATGCAAAAGCAACTAAATAATGATAAAGCAAATGATCTATTCAGGACTGTAAGGCTGACTAGGCGCTGATCTTATAAGATAAATTATTAGGTAAAAGTGAGCTAATTTCGATAAAAAATACTTTTAATTCCTCCTTTTTTAGGTTTCCTGGTCGAGTGTTATTTAAGCGATTTATCGGTCTGGCTAAAAAATTATTTCAAATTAAATCATGTGAAAGGTTGTGAAATTTCCGTTTGAAAAATCCTGTATTTTTGAGCTGAGTAAGCAGTTGTCACAATGGATTATTCTTTTGCTAAAAAACCAAAATATCACTTGCATATTTCCAAGATACAGCCGATATTCAAGATATAAGGACACGATTCTGCAGACTCAAAAATGTGTTCATCATTCAAAATGGAGGGTGTGATTCCAATCATTTGAAGAAGTGAAATGCGATGCGAAACAGCAAGCTACAAACGTGCCAAGATAAAAAATTTTGCACTCAAAAGTTACAAAGATTGAGGATGGTAATATATGAATATTGAACTTCGTACCGATAACCACATTCAGAATAGTGATCGTTTAATTACTTATGTACGGGAAGAATTAAATCAAGAATTCCAGCGCCACAGCGAACGTATTACCCATTTTTCAGTCCATCTTAGTGATGAAAATGGCGCCAAAGGCGGCGATGACGATATTCGTTGTATGATTGAAGCGCGTCCTGCAGGCTTGAAACCTGTCGTAGTCAATCATCGTGGCCATAATGTCGATACTGCGATCCATGGTGCAATTGACCGACTAAAACGTAGTCTGGAACATGTGATCGAGAAAAAAGACAATGTTCGTCTTGGTGCTCTCGAACTAGCAGACACAGATACTGCGGATATCGAAGACTAAGCCGAACCGATTTGAAAAAGCCCTGCGGGGCTTTTTTCGTATTAAACAAAAATATAGTTATGAGAAGCACAACAAATCCTGCTTTATTCGGCATAATAGTCGAAAACGAATCAAAGTGAGCTCCATCATGTTAACTGCGCAACAACAACTTTTTGTGCAAGCACTCGAAGAATTAAATCTGGACCAGGTCAAACAGCTGCTGGCAGATGGACTCAACCCGAATTTTATTGATCATGACAAAGGCCCGGTGATTTCGGTCTGGTCAGATGGCCTGTTTAAATGGTGGGAAGAAGTGTGTGAGCTGTATGAAGCCGGAACACCACTTTCAGAAGAGGAGAAACAGGCACGTTTGGCGGTACATTTACAGATTCTGGAAGAACTGATCCAGGCCAAAGTGAATCTGCATTTGTGGGATGCAGAAGAAATTTATGGTCCACTCTGGGATGCCGCAAGTGCCGCATGCGCGCCAGCTGTACAGCGTTTACTGGATGAAAAAGTCGATCCAAATAGCAAAGATGAAGATGGCATGACTATTTTATCTTCAATTAGTGATCTATTCTTTGATTGTGATTTTGATGAAATCAACTGGTCAGAAGCCTTGGATGAAGAAAAACAGACGCTAGAACTGCTTCGCAAGCATGGCGCAAAAATGACCAAAGAACTCAGTTAAATTTTAATAAAGAGCTCCAACATGACAACATTAAAAACCTTGGGTTTGATTGCACTGGCCGGTTATAGTGCACAGCTTTTCGCAGCAGATTTTGAATTTGATCGACCAGGTGAGGGTCTCAGTACTGGAATTACGCCAGTCGGAAATGTCGCTTGGGAGCAAGGGTTGCCTACAGCGCGTTATAGCAAGTCGGGCGATCAGACCGCGACCACACTCAGTGCAGATATGTTGTTACGTACCGGACTCAGTGATGATCTGGAATTGCGTTTAGGTTGGGCTGGCCCGACCTGGACCCAAGTGAAATCCAATGGCCAGACCGAAGAAGATGATGGTCTGGGCGAT
The DNA here is from genome assembly GCF_056857555.1 of Acinetobacter sp. L-24. Next base: position 52,965 of record NZ_JBSXNI010000045.1, read on the forward strand.
GTTAGTATTGGTCTGAAAAAGGCCATTGATTTGGATGATGACAAACTCAGTATGGCTTTGCTGGCCGAAGCCATCATTGCAACAGGCAATGCCGGTTTCACTAATGAAGAAGATATTTACAGCTTGGGTTCTGTCGTGTCGTATCAATATAATGACTTGGTCAGTACCGCATTGACCATGCGTTATGAATGGCAGGACAGCAACTGGGCAGTGTCTGCGATTCCTTCTCTAGGCTACCGCATTACTGATCGCTGGTCAGGTTATTCTGAACTGATTTACCGTAAAGCTGAAAGTGTCGATAATCAATACGCGCTCGGTACCGGGGTTATGTATGCCTTAAACGACCGTGTCCAATTGGATGCGAATGTCGGTGTAGATCTGGATGGTGCAGATCGAAGTTACTTCTCAGGCCTAGGTTTCTCTGTGCTGTTCTAAGTTATTCAACTCACAGATGATGAAATACTCGCAGTTCCCGACCTGGGGGAAAATGCTTGCCCTGGTTATTTTGGGAAGCACCTTGTTCAGCAGTCCTGCTCAGGCGGAAACTGCATTGTTGTCTGCCGAGCAGGCTTTTCCTGTGAGCGTGATCTCCACCAGTCAGCAGCAGGCTGAACTGAGTTGGCAGATTCCAGACAACTATTATCTGTATCAGCATAAAATTGAAGTCCGGCAGGGCAACCAACCGGTGTCGTTTGAGTTGCCACCCGCTGAAGATTTATATGATGATAACTATGGACATACCCAGGTTTATTATCAGCAGTTAAAGTTTCAAATTCCGACTCAGGCAGGGCAATCCTATCAGGTCAGCTGGCAGGGCTGTGCCAAAGACCGGATCTGTTATCCGCCACAAACCATTCAGTTCAAGACCGATTTGTCCGGTCTAGTGCAATTCGAAGCTGCCGGATCAGGAGCAAAGCGTTTACTTGATCTGAATACTTCATCACTGCAACACAATACCCTGTTTAATACAGTGGATTCCTCAGAATCTACAGCAGATGAAATCTCTGCATCAGCCAACACACAAACCGAACCTTATGCAGCACAAGACCAGAAATGGTCAGCCCAGTTGCTTGAGCGCTCTTTGGGCTATGGGCTTTTACTGTTCTTCGGCTTGGGAATTTTACTGGCTTTCACCCCGTGTTCCTTGCCGATGCTGCCAATTCTGACCTCGCTGATCGTACGTGACAGTAAAGGCCTGAAAGCCTGGATGATTGCACTGACTTTTGTCAGCAGTATGGCTACTGTCTATGCGGTACTCGGCTTAATTGCGTCTTCAGCTGGTCTGAACTTCCAGCGCTGGTTGCAGCAACCGGGAACCCTGATCGCATTTAGCATCCTGTTTGTCCTGTTTGCCCTGAATCTGTTTGGCCTGTTTGAAATCAAACTGCCGCAACGTCTGGTTCATCGTCTGGACCGGGCGCAGGCCATGCAGCAGGGAGGGAGTCTGGTCAGTGCCGGTGTCATGGGCATGATCTCGGCACTTCTGGTAGGACCATGCATGACCGCACCACTGGCAGGTGCATTGTTATTTATTTCCCAGACGCAAAGTCAGTGGCAGGGCGCTCTGTTGCTGTTTACTCTGGGTTTTGGGATGGGCACGCCTTTATTACTGGCCAGTATTCTGGGTGCACGGATTCTGCCTAAAGCCGGGCACTGGATGAATCAGATTAAAGTGCTCTTTGCCTTTATCATGCTGGCATTGGCCCTGTATTTTATTCGGCCGCTAATTTCAGAAGCCGCTTTACAATGGTTATCCTTAGCTTTGGGTATGACCTTCGTAGCCTATGTGCTGTTCCGGATTTTCTGGCATCGCACGAGTCTAAGATGGCTGTATATCCTGTGTCTGGTACTGGCTGTACCTTATATTGCTTATAGCCAATATCAGCATAGTCAGCGGTTTTTTGTGGAGCAGGTGAGTACAGAAGTCAACTGGCATGTGGCACGTAGTGCAGCAGAATTTCAGCAGATTTTGAACAAGGCACCACAAGGGCAAAAGATCATTATTGATGTCTACGCCGACTGGTGTGTCGCCTGTCAGCCGATCGAACATCGTATTTTAAAATCTGCAGCGGTGCAGCAGGCGCTTGCGCCATATTTCCTGATCAAGCTGGATTTAAGCCAATATAATGCCTCTCATCAAGCACTGTTAAACCAATGGGAAATTCTGGGACCGCCAACGTATTTATTCTTGAATGCGCAGCAGCAGGAAATTCGTGGCTTGCGTTTGACCGGTGCCTTTAGCGAGGGAGAATTGCTGGCACAACTGCAAGCGCTGGCTCAAAGTGAAAATCCATAATCTAGTCTTAAAAAGCTGAACCCGTTTAAGAGACCTGCATCTGTGCTGGCACCGGTTCAGCATAGGCTTTGACCAGATTACGCCCACCGGCTTTAGCCTGATAAAGCGCCTGATCGGCCTGACTCAATAACTGCTGCGGGCGTAATTCCGCGCTAGAAATGGCAATCCCGAAACTGGCGGTCACCGGAATCAGCTCACCCTCATCACTGAAAATCTGCAATTGCTGAATGGCGATGCGACAGCGTTCAGCCACTTGCTCGGCTTTTTCCAGACTGGTATTTTTAAGCACCAAAATAAATTCTTCCCCGCCAAAACGGCCGACCACATCACTTTCGCGCAATTGCTGGTTCAGTACAGCACTCACTTCAACTAAGGTTTCATCGCCCTTATGATGGCCATAGTGATCATTAATTTTCTTGAAATGATCCAGATCTAATAGCACTAAAGCATAATTGGGAGTGGCTGCGGCATTCAGTTTATCCAGACATTGGTTGATACTACGGCGGTTAAACAGGTTGGTGAGCGGATCAATCTGACTCAGCTGTTTGATCAGCTGCTCGCGATGACGCCATTGACTGAGCAGAATCTCGAATAACACCATGCAGACGGCCAGAATTGGCAAAATGAAATACAGCATCGATAACAGCCAGAAACCATTATAAAAAAGCTTGTCATCGATATTAAAGAGCGGTGAATAAGGTAATTGATGACTGAAACTTAAATAGGCACATCCGCCCAGAAAAATGGAGGCAGGAATCAGCATGCTATACACCAGCGTGCGATGAAACAGCACCAGACCGACCATAATTAAGCAGACGTAAGCGGTGGTAGCGACCGGACTGATCACGCCGACAATATAGGCATCCCGGCATAGCGAAACCACAAAGGTGCCGACTGCCAGATAGGGTAGATAACGTTCCACCAGACGGTTGCCCTGAAATTTATAACAAGGATAAATCAGTAAGGCTAAAATCAATAAAAAACTGCCGTTCAGCACGACTTGTGAATGAACCCGTTCAATCTGTACATATTGCCAATACTCAGGATTGAATAAAACAAAGAGATCCCAGCCGAGCCAGGTCAGATGTACACCGCATCCCAAAGTCAGCATCAGGATGCATTTCTTCAGGATACGCCAGTTCATCACGACTTCATCTTCGACCAGATATTTCTTGATTCTGTGTCTTAGCACTTTTTCTAATACAGGCGATATTCGCTTCATGGTCCCGGTCTGACTTTAATTGTTATGGCAGATTTTTTAAGACTTATTGGATATTTATAGCTTTATTTACACAAGATAATATAAGTTTGAATGCTTGATAAACAACAATATTTAAAACATTTTTGTGATTTAGTTGATATCTGATCTGCTCATTCTTTGCCTATAGCATAAGTGATCTAGGCTATACCAAAGGGTTCTAATCAAAATTAAAGAGGTTAAGAGGCATACAGTTTTGTTCTAAATTCAGGATGATGTGTTTTATTTGTGCTAATTATTTCAATATGGTCAATCGTTAAAATGGCTGCATTGTTAGAAACAACCAAAGATAAAGAGCGAAGCCATGAAAGTTTTACAGATTGATTCCAGTATTTTAGGAGATGCTTCTATTTCGCGTCAGTTGACTCAGGCCGTGGTGGAACAATTGCAGCAAAAATATGCTGAGGCCATTGAAGTTGAGTACCTGGATCTGGCAGCACAGCCTATTCCCCATCTTACTGCCGAAATTTTAATGGGCCAGAATGCAGAACAGACGGGATTGGGCGAGGAAATTTTAGAGCAATATTTGCAGGCGGATATCGTGGTGATTGGTGCAGCGATGTATAACTTCGGTTTGCCATCGACCTTAAAAGCCTGGATTGACCGGATTTGTGTCGCGGGACGTACCTTTAAATATACCGAACAAGGTCCTGTGGGTTTGGCGGGCAATAAGAGAGTGTATATCGCCAGCAGCCGTGGTGGTGTGTATGGCGAGCAAAGTCCGGCTGATTTTCAGGAGGCTTTCCTGAAAACCGTATTTAACTTTACCGGCGTGAATGATATCGAAGTGATTCGTGCTGAAGGGGTGAACATGGGCGAAGCGGTTAAAGCCCAAGCATTGCAAACTGCATTGCAGCAGGTTCAGGCCATTTAAAAATCTAAAACCTCTTTTCAAAGGTCAGCTACGGCTGACCTTTTTTATGCATTGAATTATGGTTAATCTCGGTCCAGACGATGGGCAAATTCTGCAAGATCGGTCAGGGCCTGCTTGGCTTCATCGAACCAGGCACTGAACATCTGGAAGTTGTGCCACATGCCGGTATACAGTTTAAATTCGACCTCGACACCCGTCTGTTCCGCTTTTTCTTTAAAACGGCTAGCATCATCCAGCAGAATTTCCTTGGAACCTACCTGAATATGAATCGGTGGCAAACCGGTTAAATCGGCAAAAAAAGGAGAAACTTCCGGATCACCACGATCAATCGAACGCGGCACATAATATTCAATCCCGGTTTGAACCGTTTCCAGAGACAGCAGGGCATCATGCTTCTGGTTATAACGTAAAGATTCACTGGTCAACGTTAAATCCAGCAGTGGAGACAGCAGAATCAGACCGCTGACCTGTGGCAGACTTTCCTGCTGTATTTTGAGTGCCAGCGCCAAGGCCAGATTGGCACCGCAAGAATCGCCGGACAGAATAATATCTTTGGCCTGAACACCTTGATCCAGCAGCAGATTATAGACATCAAACAAGGCTTCTAATGCTTCTGGATAGGCAGATTCAGGTGATAGCGGATAATCGACATGCAGTACCTGCATCTGGGTTCGAGCCGCAATTTGAGTCATAAAGGCGCGATGGGTATTTAAAGAACCTAAGTAAAATGCGCCGCCATGAATATGAAAAATCAGCTGGGTCGATTCCTGCTGCGGCTTAATTTCTTCCGCGCGCAGTCCGGCCAGTCGGAGCGAGCGAATCTTTACCGTTTTATCCTGAGGGAAAAGTTTGCACATCTGTTCCAGAGCAATGCGCATTGAACTCGGTGGAAGACTGAATCTGCTCGGGGCACGAATGGCCGTTTTTAAAAAGCTTTCTGTAATTAATTGTTTCGTTAGCGGGCTTATCTTCATCTTCCTTCCATCTTTTTGTGCTTTTATTGATCGTGTAGATTATTTACCAACCATATTTACAAGGTTACACTAAATAGTCACAGCTAAAAATTGAAAAATTGTTGTGACTTTTTAATACTACATGGGTCTATTTTCAGACTAAGGAAATGAAGAAAAATGAAAAAAATAGCGCTTACGTTAGGACTACTAGGCTTATCTGCACTGGCTAATGCCGCGGATCCTTTAAATGGCACGGTATGGAAAACCATTGATGATAAAACCAAGCAGCCTAAGGCCATGGTTAAATTCACTGAACAAAAGAACGGCACTTTGTCAGCCAGTATTCAGTCTGTGTTAACTCCAGGTGAAGAAAATGCCTGCAAGAAATGTGAAGGTCCATATCACAACAAATCTCTGAAAGGCCTGACCATTGTTAAAGGTCTAAAAAATGCTGGCGGGACTAGCTATGACAGCGGTTCGATCCTGGATCCGCAATCTGGTAAAACCTATAAGTTGAAAGGCCAGCTAGCAGACGGTGGCAAGAAGCTTGAGCTACGTGGTTTTATCGGCGTAGCGGCATTGGGTCGTAACCAGACCTGGATTCGTGCCAACTAATTTATTTTAAGCAGATATACAAAAGCCTGACCGATGTCAGGCTTTTTTTTTATAACTATTAGGGTCTGTTGACATTTACTGTTCATAATTAACCCTATAAAGGTAGCCATAAAAATATACAGGCTAAAGCAACAGAACTTTGATAATTTCTTTTGAGCTTGTCATATCGAGTAGCTATTCCTCTAAATTGCTTTAAT
>NZ_JBSXNI010000046.1:0-5913 GCF_056857555.1 Acinetobacter sp. L-24
GTCCAGAAAAGTATGCCGAGTCGTAAAGCTCAGAAAGCTGTTATTGAACAAAGAAAGTTAAATCCTGTGCTTGACTCTTGTGGTTAAAAACAGGACATTTTAAATGGTTTATCGCATAGACATTTTAATTGGTGAATAACACAGTGTTGTAAGCCCAAAATAGAAATGTCCGCTTTTAGAATGTGCACTTTTGCAATTTCCTTAGCGGACGGTTTGATATGTTGGTGTCTATGTCGGATAAAGAACTTAAACGATTGTCGGTCTTGCAGGAAATCTGCGATCAACGCATAACTCAATCCCAGGCTGCTCAGCTACTTCTACTTCATATTTCAGAATGTCAGGTCAGACGCTTACTGCAGAAATACAAAGTTCAAGGTCCAGCTGTATTAGCCCATACGGGTCGTGGCCAAACCAGCAATTCCAGGCTTTCTGAAGAACTCAGACTCAAGTGCCTCAATATTGTTTCTGATCAACTGCATGGTTTCGGACCAACCTTGGCGCATGAAAAGCTTATTCAATAGGAGTTATGGTTCATTCTGACCAAGGCAGTCAGTACTGTAGTCGTGCTTTTAGAGCGCTATTATTGACGAATAACTGTATTCAAAGTATGTCACGCAGTCTTGCGCAGTACACTGCTCATGTTGGGACAATGCAGTGACTGAAAGCTTCTTTCATACATTGAAAGGTCATGTAATCCATGGCAGTGTGTTTGCCACTCGAAAAGAAGCGAATGCTGTCCTGTTCGACTATATCGAGATTTATTACAATCGAATCAGAATACATTCTGCAAATGGCTGGTTAAGTCCTGAAGCCTTTGAACAAAAATATTGTAAGAATTTAGAGGGATCGAATGTCCACAATACTGTCTAGGATCAGGTTATCATCGTCGAAGTTTGGTTGAAGCCAAGATGCATTGCATCAAACTATTAGGTGATAAATTAACAACAAGGAGTTTTTCTAGTCAGGTGAATGAGATTCATGCACGCATAGCCGTATTGAACAAATTTACAGAATTAGGTCGTCCTCATACCCAAGTTGTCACTTGAATTCTGTTCAAATGAGCAGAGTGTTGTCTTTTAAATCTTTGTGCAACAAAGCCCTTTAAAATTACATTTAGCATAAAATCTCTTATGCGAAGTCCAATATTAAATTAATCCCTTCACAAGGAAGAAGCTTGCTACAATGACCAATAAAACTGCAAAGCATTTCTTTAACATTGCTGGCGATAAAGCATGTGCCGCCTTCGCACCAAACTTAGCTGTAATGAAACTCATGATGCTAATGCCAATAAATGCATAAATATGCACGTAACCAATGGTATTAGGTACATTAATCTCAGCATTTATACCAAAAATAATAAAACCTAATGCACCAGCGACAGCAATGGGGAATCCACATGCCGCAGATGTTCCAACCGCCTTCTGCATGACCACACCATAGCGATTCAGGTACGGAACCGTCAGACTTCCACCACCTATTCCAAAAATTGCTGATGCAATCCCAATGACACTACCAGCAGCAACTTGTTGACCTGACGACGGTAAAGTTTGCGTTGAATTAATTGCTGTTTTAGCATCTGTAAGCATCGTATATGCGACCCAAATCAGAAATAAGCCAACAATGATTTGTAGATGTAACCCTGATATCAAACCAGCAATACCTGCCCCAAAAAAACAACCAATCGCCATTGGTGGAGCTAGATTTTTAAATACAGGCCATAGCACAGCGCCATTTTTATGATGTGCCATTAATGAGCTGATTGAAGTGACAACGATTGTTGCTAAAGATGTACCTAATGCGAGATGCATAACAACATCAGGGTCATAACCCATTTGAGTAAAGACAATAAAAAGCAGTGGTACAATAATCGTACCACCGCCGACACCAAACAGCCCTGCTGCAAAACCAGCAAAAGCGCCGATGACTAAAAAGGTTATAAGTTCCACAATAAACTAACTTTAAAAAGATAAAAGAATTAAGGCATTGAGTTAAGCGTGTTCCAACTGACCCACTTGATGATAAGCACGGTTAAAATACACCAGACTTTCTTCTTGATCGCTTTGTTGAACTTTAAGAACACGACACATGAAAACACTGTGTGTACCGACTTGCTGAATATCTTGAATCTCACAGTCAAAACTGACCAAGGCATCTTTCAAAATAGGTGAACCAGTTTCCATCGTACTCCAATCACCGAGTTTGAAACGATCTTCTGAGCTAAACTTACTTGAAGCAAATGCGTTAGAAATTTGCTCATGCTGTGTACTCAGCACATTGACCGCCAAGACTTTATTTTCAAAAAAATGGGCATGTGAACGGGAGGATTGATTCATACAGACTAATAACGTTGGCGGTGTATCCGTCACGCTACATACGGCAGATGCAGTAAATCCATGCATACCTGTTTCACCCGAAGTCGTAATAACATTCACTGCTGTGGTGAGTAAAGACATTGCATTTCTAAAGTCTGTTGCTTCAATCATCTCTTTCATCTCAAATGTACATATCACGTGCTCATGCATAAAGCAGAACAAATGTTCTTGTGATAATTTGTTCTGCTTCGCACGAGACTACGTTTGATTAAGCTTCTAGCTCTTTACGAACAATGGCAGCACCTGCGCTTAAAGCTTCAAGTTTGCCACGTGCCACTTGGCGAGATAGCGGTGTCATACCACAGTTAGTTGAAGGATACAGTTTATCTGCATCAACAAATTGCAATGCTTTGCGTAGCGTATTTGCTACTTCCTCTGCAGTTTCCACTTGAGTGGTTGCCACATCAATTGCACCCACCATCACTTTCTTACCACGGATCAATTCGATTAAATCCATTGGTACACGTGAGTTTTGGCATTCAAGTGAAATAATATCGAGCTTAGATTGTTGTAGTTTCGGGAATGACTCTTCGTATTGACGCCATTCATTACCTAAAGTTTGTTTCCAATCTGTATTGGCTTTAATGCCGTAACCATAGCAAATATGAACTGCAGTTTCACATTTTAGACCTTCAAGTGCACGTTCTAAGGTTGGTACACCCCAGTCATTCACTTCATCAAAGAATACGTTAAACGCAGGTTCATCAAATTGAATAATGTCTACGCCTGCTGCTTCAAGTTCTAAAGCTTCTTGGTTCAAAATTTTGGCAAATTCCCAAGCCAGTTTTTCACGGCTCTTGTAGTGTCCGTCAAAAAGTGTATCAATCATGGTCATTGGACCAGGCAACGCCCATTTAATTGGCTGACTGGTTTGGCTGCGTAAAAATTTCGCATCGTCTACAAACACTGCTTTTTTACGAGAAACTTCACCCACAACTGAAGGTACACTTGCATCATAACGATTACGAATACGCATGGTTTCACGCTTTTCGAAATCTACACCTTCAAGATGTTCAATAAACGTGGTTACAAAGTGCTGACGGGTTTGCTCACCATCACTCACGATATCGATACCTGCAGTGACTTGCTCATGTAATGATAATTTCAAAGCATCACGTTTAGCTTCTAATAATTCTTCGCCTTCAAGCTTCCATGCAGACCATAATTTTTCAGGTTCAGCTAACCAAGACGGTTTTGGCAAGCTACCCGCAGTTGAAGTTGGGAGTAAAAGTTTCGGTTGTGTAAGCGCCATGTCTAATCTTCTTTCTCTAAAATTCGTCAGTCTGTGTGTCAATTCGATGTCTTAAGCAGCTGTTTCGACCTTAAAGTTTGCTGCCCATTCATTTAAAATATCTTGATATGGTTTGATGAAGTTTTCTTCTGTCCATTTACCTTGCTTAACCGCTAACTCACCACGTTCAACACGGTCATAAACGATACGTGTCAGTGAGTAATCGCCATAGCTCAAGCTTGGTTGATACTCCACACCTGCCGGAGAGTTGGTGTTGTAAATTTCAGGACGATAAATTTTTTGGAAGCTTTCCATGGTTGCAATCGCGCTGATCAATTCAAAATCAGTATAATCACGGACTAAGTCGCCAGCGAAATAGAATGCGAGTGGTGCATTACCACCTTCTGGTTTGAAGTAACGTACACGTAAGCCCATTTTGGCGAAATATTCATCGGTACGTGAATATTCATCATTGGTATATTCCTCACCTAAAATAGGATGTACGTTTGCCGTACGGTAATAGGTTTTAGAGGTTGAAACACTTAAACAAATCACAGGTGGCTTGGTAAATTCTGCCTTAAATACATCTGAATTCACCAAATGTTGATACAATTTACCATGTAGATCTCCAAAATCTTCAGGTTTTTCACCTACACCACAACCCAATTGAGGCAATACTACGCTGAAGTCGTAATCACGCACATAAGATGAGAAGCTATTGCCGATCATGCCTTCAATACGCTCCCCTGTTTTATGGTCAATCACTACACTTTTCAGTGTTTCAATAAATGGGAAAGTTTGACCATTACCTTCGATATCAATTTCAGCAGAAATGATGTCAATCTCAAGTGAATAGCGATCACCTTTCGGGTTATCAACGGTTGCCAAGCTATTAAAACGGTTGTTGATCATCGCAAGGGTACGACGCAAGTTTTCTTCACGGCTTTCCCCACGTGCCAAATTGGCAAAGTTTGTGGTTAAACGTGTGCTTTCTGCTGGTGTATAATTCTCATCAAAACGGATACGTTTAATTGAACACTCAAATGCTGTACTCATGGAGATTGCCACCTAAAAATTTTATAAAAAGCTAAATTTCTGAATGGCTGTATTTAAACGTGAATAAGAAAGTGAGTAAAACGATATAAATTCAGCTTAAGATGAGAAATACTCATCTTAATAAATTAAAGATTCTGAGGATTTTTTAGTTATTCAGTAAGTTAAGCGGCTATCTAAAATCTTTATCTGAAATTGATAATGTTTTTTGCAACTCTACCAAAGATAATAAATCTCCAACTATCAAGTATGTGTAAATAACATAACGATCAGCTTCTTGCCTAGAAGTAATAATATCATGAGAACCTTTCTGAGCAGCTTTGAAAATAGCATCTAACCGCTCGCCCAAATATTTCATCTGTGAACCAACGATTTCCTCAAATCTTTTAGAGTCTGACTGCTCATCAACATATGCAATAATTCGATTTATATAATTATCCACACCTAATTTAATAATTTTAATTTTACCATTGTCTAAATTAATAGTCTTATCCTTTCTAGCAGGATAAATCACATCAGCAGTATCTTGAAATATTTGCCTACAACTATGAACAGCATTTGACCAATCCTCTGAATTTTCGGACGTTAAATTCTCATAAACAGATGCAAATTTTTGTGCTGATAATGGTACTAAACCTCCAATTTTTCCGTCTACAAACTTTCTTGTTCTAGAAAAAATATCTGACGTAATTTTTGAATATTTTAGCTCATAATATTTATTAGACACATATTCGTATACAAAAGCTTGTCGTTTAATTAGAAATTGAGAGTCCGTGCTAATACCATCTCTTAAACTCTTTCTTTCTAAAAAATTACTAGGGCGTGTCCTCATTTGAAGAATTGGTTTTAAATACTTAAAATCCTCCTTTAAGCTCTTTTCATTTCTATATTTTTTCAATGGCACGTACTCTTCTCACTAATGATATTTGGCAGCAAATTCAAGATACTATGCGATTACATGGTTGTTACTGTTCAAAAAACAGTAGAAATATCATGGAAGCCATCTTATGGAAACTGCGCACAGGCGCCACATGGCGCGATATTCCTCAAGAATTTTGCCCTTGGCAAACTGCTTACAATCGCTTTAATCGCTGGGCAAGTAAGGGATTATGGGATAAATTTTTTTTAGATTACGAGGCGTCTTGGATCAAGAATGGGTATTCATTGACGGAAGCTACATACGCGTGCATCAACATGCAAGTGGAGCTCGGTATGGTTTCGAAAGAGCAATTGGACAATCACGCGGTGGACAAACAA